>NZ_LGDB01000139.1:0-308 GCF_001279655.1 Streptomyces sp. WM6372
TCCTCCAGCAGGGCCGGGCCGCCGCCGTTGATGCGGGCCCGCAGCGCCGACAGGGCGCGGCGGGCGTGCCCCTTGGCGATCCGGGGGGTGAGGGCGGGCGGGTAGGTGAACTTGACGCCGCGGTTTTGTTCCTTCCCCGCGCGGCCAACCTGGTGAAGGCCCCATAGAGCACGTTCCACCCACCGAGGAAATCCCCGGCGACCAGTCCCCCCACCCGCCCGTCCTGCCCGTCCTGGGGGCCCCGGGCGGCGCCCGCCGCGCCCTGTCGGCGCTGCGGGCCCGCATCAACGGCGGCGGCCCGGCCCTGC
>NZ_LGDB01000140.1:0-308 GCF_001279655.1 Streptomyces sp. WM6372
GGGCCAAGTAGCGCGTGCGGACATGCGGGAGGGGCGGGCAGCCGATCGGCCGCCCGCCCCTCCCGCATGTCGTGGGGGGGCCCCGAAGTGGCGGGGCCCGGCGGGGGGCCCCCCCCCGGGCCCCCCCCTGACGGCCCCCCTACGGCCGTGGGGCAGGGGCGGGGGACCAAGCCCGGGCCCGCCCCTCCCGCATGTCCGCCCGCGCTACTTGGCCCCGGCCTTGCGGGGCTTCTCCGCGGCCTCCTCGGCCTCCCACTCCGCGATCACGGCGATCGGCGGCGGCGCCTTCGCCAGGAACACCCACGTGA
>NZ_LGDB01000141.1:0-306 GCF_001279655.1 Streptomyces sp. WM6372
CCTGACGGACGCATACTGACCATGGCCAATAAAATATGTTATGCCCTAAATGCCCGTAGGCGGTGGATTTAACCGGTCAAACATCCACCCCCTCCGGGGAATAAAGCGGTCAATTGGCTTGCCCCACCGGCCCCACCAGAACCCGATGGCCTGGCCGGCCTTCCCCCCGGGGGCGTAGGTCTCGCCCGCGTTGCCCAAGCCCTTGACGCCCCACGGCCGTGCCTGTGAGAAGATGCCCAGGCTGTAGTGGGTACCGGGTATTGACGGGACGGGCCCGGGGGTCTTGAGGGTGGGGGGGGGGATGGT
>NZ_LGDB01000142.1:0-303 GCF_001279655.1 Streptomyces sp. WM6372
TGTTCCGAACTTTCGTCCTGAGGTGGTCATTACCGGCCCCCACCGTTGGTGATGGCGCCCGGGGCGGCCCCAGGTGATGGTACTTGACCGTCCAGTACCCAAACGAGTTCTGAGCAGACCAGTACTCTGCAGGTAGTATCAAGGAGGCAGGCATGCAAGCACCCGAGGGCGGCCGCTCGACGCGCAAACGCAAGGCGGTCATGGGGGCGGCCCCCGACCTTTTCCGACGAAAGGGGTACCCGGGCACCAGAATGGACGAGATCGCCGCGACGCCCGCGGTGTCCAAGCAGACCGTGTACAAGC
>NZ_LGDB01000143.1:0-300 GCF_001279655.1 Streptomyces sp. WM6372
GCCGCGGTGACGGCCTGGCTCGGGTGACGCCCTACCGGGATTATCTGGCGGGGGTGGCGCAGCAGGATCGGGGTGCGCCGGAGGAGGCGTGGGGGGGGGCCCTGGCGGGGGGGGGGGAAGCGACCCGGCTTGGGCCGGGGCGGGGGGGGGGGGGTGCGGGGGCCCCCCGGCGGGGGCCCGGGCGTTGAGGTCTGCTTTGGTCGGGGGGGTCCGGCCGGCGGTGACGGCCGGGGTTTCGGGCGTCCGGGCGACCTGCTGCTCGAAGAGGTTCGGCAGCGTGGTGTCGGGCGCGTTCTAAGT
>NZ_LGDB01000144.1:0-300 GCF_001279655.1 Streptomyces sp. WM6372
TACAGAAAAACCCCCGGCCCCCCCTCGACTTGGTCGGACCCGTGCCCGCCTCTCATCACGCATCCGCCGATGACGGGCGCGATGAGGTAGAGGAACTCGTTGCCCCCCCCCCCGCCTGACTGGTCGACGTCGTACGCGAACAGCATGTGCTGACCGGAGATCCAGGCGCAGTGGGGTACGCCCAAGTAGGGGTGGTGCGGGTTGTGGGTGATCAGGACCACGCCGTGGGCCGGGGCCCGGGCCGCGGCGGCGTCCTTGAGGACCACGCCGGACTGCTTGACTCCGAGGGCGGCGGTCGGC
>NZ_LGDB01000145.1:0-300 GCF_001279655.1 Streptomyces sp. WM6372
CGATGACGGTGTGCTTGCGGCGGTTGGCCCGGTTGACGAGCTTGGCCTCCAAACGGCGGCGGGCCCCCCGCCCGGCGCTGGGGGCGCCGGGGGGCTTTGGGTCGGCGGTCGGCCCCCCGGGGAACCCGACCCCCCCCCCAAGGCCCCCCGCCGCCCCACCCCCCGGGCCCGGGGCCCCCCCCCCCTTCGAGCCCAACCTCGTCACCCCGCCCAACCGCCGCAAGCACACCGTCATCGTCGTCGGCACCGGCCTGGCCGGCGGGGCGGCCGGCGCCACCCTGGCCGAACAGGGCTACCACG
>NZ_LGDB01000146.1:0-299 GCF_001279655.1 Streptomyces sp. WM6372
GATGCGGGCCCTGCTTCGTTTGGTCTCCGGAGCACCGGGAGCGGCGGGGGGTGGTCCCGCCTCCTGCGGGGAAAAAAACCCCCCCGCGTGGGGGGGGCTTTGGCGCACCGCCCCCTCCTGCTCGGCCTCCGTTTCGAAAAGCCGTACGGACCCGCTCGCGCCCTCGTCCACCAGCGCCGGGTACGCCTTCACCGGCTGCCCGACCGGATGCGCTCCCTGGTGGCGGTGGACCGGCGGCTCCAGCAGATGCCGACGGGCGGCCAGCGCGAAACCACCCGCATGCAGAAGGGCCACGAGAA
>NZ_LGDB01000147.1:0-297 GCF_001279655.1 Streptomyces sp. WM6372
GTGCTGAGGGCTGCTGCGTCGGTGGTCGTGGACCGGCATGCGAATCTGCGTGCGGGTTTCGCCTACGAGGGTCTGCGGCAGCCGGTCCAGGTCATCCCCAAGCAGGTCGACGTTCCTTGGGAAGAGGTCGACCTCCAGGCAACGGACGGAGCTGCTGAGGAAGCCGCGGTCGAGGCATGGCTGGAGGAGGACCGGGCGCGGCGCTTCGACCTGTCCGCCCCGCCGCTGCTGCGGTTCACACTGCTCCGCCTCGGCCACCAGCGCTTCCGGCTGGTGTTCACCTGCCATCACCTGCTG
>NZ_LGDB01000148.1:0-297 GCF_001279655.1 Streptomyces sp. WM6372
CAGCAGGTGATGGCAGGTGAACACCAGCCGGAAGCGCTGGTGGCCGAGGCGGAGCAGTGTGAACCGCAGCAGCGGCGGGGCGGACAGGTCGAAGCGCCGTGCCCGGTCCTCCTCCAGCCATCGGGCAACCGCGGTTTCCTGGCGGCCGGCGTCCAGGCCCGAGAAGTCGATCTCCTCCCAGGGGAGCTCCACGCTCCGGGGGATGACCTGGACCGGCTGCCGCAGACCCTCGTAGGCGAAACCCGCACGCAGATTCGCATGCCGGTCCACGACCACCGACGCAGCAGCCCTCAGCAC
>NZ_LGDB01000149.1:0-91629 GCF_001279655.1 Streptomyces sp. WM6372
CACGTGCAGGCGCAGGTTGTGCTTGGCCACCGCGCGGTCGCGGTAGTCGAGGACCTCGGGGAAGTTGTGCCCGGTGTCGACGTGCAGCAGCGTGAAGGGTACCGGCGCGGGCGCGAAGGCCTTGAGCGCCAGGTGCAGCATGACGATGGAGTCCTTGCCGCCGGAGAAGAGGATCACCGGCTTCTCGAACTCGCCCGCCACCTCGCGGAAGATGTGCACCGCTTCGGATTCGAGGGCGTCGAGGTGCGACAGCGCGTACGGCGCGGCCCCCAAAGAATCGTCCGCAGCGTCGTGGACGTGTGCGACGGTGGCCGTCATGCCAGACCCCTCTCGGTGAGCAGCGCGTGCAGGGCCGAAGCCGACTCCTGCACGGTCTGCGTGTGCGACTCGATGCGCAGGTCCGGGGAGTCCGGAGCCTCGTACGGGTCGTCGACGCCGGTCAGACCGGAGATCTCGCCCGCCGCCTGCTTGGCGTACAGGCCCTTCACGTCGCGTACGGAGCACACCTCGACCGGGGTGGCCACGTGCACCTCCAGGTACGGGGTGCCCTCGGCGGCGTGCCGCTTGCGGACGGCCTCCCGGCTGTCCGCGAACGGCGCGATCACCGGTACGAGCGCCTTGACGCCGTTGCTCGCGAGGAGTTCGGCGACGAACCCGATCCGCTGCACGTTGGTGTGGCGGTCCTCCCGGGTGAAGCCCAGGCCGGCGGAGAGGAACTCGCGGATCTCGTCGCCGTCGAGGACCTCCACGCGGTGGCCCTCGGCGCGCAGCCGCTCGGCCAGCGCGTACGCGATGGTGGTCTTGCCGGCGCTCGGCAGCCCGGTCAGCCACACGGTGGCGCCCTGGTCGCTCACGCTCATCGTTCTCGTCTCCGTCGGTTCTGTGAGAGTCGGTGCTTCGGTACTCGCTGCTTTGGGACTCGGTGTCTCGGGACTCGGTGTCTCGGGACTCGCTGCTTCGGGGCCGCTCATCAGCCGTGCAGTCCGCACTCGGTCTTGGCCCGGCCGGCCCAGCGGCCGGCCCGTGCGTCCTCGCCCTCCGCCACGCGGCGGGTGCAGGGGGCGCAGCCGACGGAGGCGTAGCCGTCCATCAGCAGCGGGTTGGTCAGGACCCCGTACTCGGCGACGTAGGCGTCGACCTCGTCCTGGGTCCAGCGGGCGATCGGGGAGATCTTGACCTTCTGCCGCTTCTCGTCCCAGCCGACCACCGGGGTGTTCGCCCGGGTGGGGGACTCGTCGCGGCGCAGGCCCGTCGCCCATGCGTCGTACGCGGTCAGGCCGTCTTCCAGCGGCTTGACCTTGCGCAGCGCGCAGCACAGGTCGGGGTCGCGGTCGTGCAGCTTCGGGCCGTACTCCGCGTCCTGCTCGGCGACCGTCTGACGCGGGGTGAGGGTGATGACGTTGACGTCCATCACGGCCTCGACCGCGTCGCGGGTGCCGATGGTCTCCTCGAAGTGGTAGCCGGTGTCGAGGAAGACCACGTCCACGCCCGGGAAGGCGCGGGAGGCCAGGTGGGCGACCACCGCGTCCTCCATGGAGGAGGTGACGCAGAACTTCTTGCCGAAGGTGTCGGCCGCCCAGCGCAGGATCTCCAGCGGGGACGCGTCCTCGAGGTCGCGCCCGGCCTGCTCGGCAACGCTCTTCAGGGACACGGCCTCGGGGCCGCCGACGTTGAGACGGTCGTCTTGAGTCGTGGTCATATCTCCTCCCCTCCCGCGGTGTCGGACGTGACGCCCCGGGCCAGCAGCCCGAGGTACTGCAGCTGGAAGGCCCGGTTGCAGGCCCTGCACTCCCAGGCGCCGTGACCCGTCTCGTTCGGAAACAGGTCCTCGTCGCCGCAGTACGGGCAGTAGAACGGGGCCGCGCGCTCGCTCACGAGAGGTCCTCGTCCTTCGCACGGGTCACCCAGGCGGCGAATCGCTCGCCGTCCTCGCGCTGCTCCTCGAAGCGCGTGACGACCCGCTCGACGTAGTCGGGCAGACCGGCCGAGGTGACCTTGAGGCCGCGGACCTTGCGGCCGAAGCCGGCCTCCAGGCCGAGGGCGCCGCCCAGGTGGACCTGGTAGCCCTCGACCTGGTTGCCGTCATCGTCGAGGACCAGCTGGCCCTTGAGACCGATGTCCGCCACCTGGATGCGGGCGCAGGCGTTCGGGCAGCCGTTGATGTTGATGGTCAGCGGCTCCGCGAACTCCGGCAGGCGGCGCTCCAGTTCGTCGATCAGCGAGGCGCCGCGCGCCTTCGTCTCGACGATGGCCAGCTTGCAGAACTCGATGCCGGTGCAGGCCATCGTGCCGCGGCGGAACGGGGACGGCTTGACCCGCAGGTCCAGCGCCTCCAGCGCGGCGACGACGGAGTCGACCTTGTCCGCCTCGATGTCGAGGACGATCATCTTCTGCTCGGCGGTGGTGCGCAGGCGGCCGGAGCCGTGCTGCTCGGCGACGTCCGCGATCTTGGTGAGGGTGGCGCCGTCCACGCGGCCGACGCGGGGTGCGAAGCCGACGTAGAAGCGGCCGTCCTGCTGCCGGTGGACGCCGACGTGGTCGCGCCACTGGCCGCTGGGCTGCTCGGGCGCGGGGCCGTCGGTCAGCTTGCGCCCCAGGTACTCGTCCTCCAGGACCTGGCGGAACTTGGCCGGGCCCCAGTCGGCGACGAGGAACTTCAGCCGGGCGCGGGTGCGCAGGCGGCGGTAGCCGTAGTCGCGGAAGATCGAGATGACGCCCTCGTAGACGTCCGGGACCTCGTCGAGCGAGACCCAGGTGCCCAGGCGCACGCCCAGCTTGGGGTTGGTGGAGAGGCCGCCGCCGACCCAGACGTCGAAGCCGGGGCCGTGCTCGGGGTGGTTCACGCCCACGAAGGCGATGTCGTTGATCTCGTGCGCCACGTCGAGCAGCGGCGAGCCGGAGACCGCGGACTTGAACTTGCGGGGCAGGTTGGAGAAGTCCGGGTTGCCCACGATGCGGCGGTAGATCTCGTCGATGGCGGGGGTGCCGTCGATGATCTCGTCCTGGGCGATGCCGGCGACGGGCGAGCCGAGGATGACGCGGGGCGTGTCACCGCAGGCCTCGGTGGTGGAGAGGCCGACGGCCTCCAGGCGGCGCCAGATCTCCGGGACGTCCTCGATCCGGATCCAGTGGTACTGCACGTTCTGCCGGTCGGTGAGGTCGGCGGTGCCGCGCGCGAACTCCTGCGAGATCTCGCCGATGACGCGGAGCTGCTCGGTGGTCAGCCGGCCGCCGTCGATGCGGACGCGCAGCATGAAGTACTTGTCGTCCAGCTCCTCCGGCGCCAGGATCGCGGTCTTGCCGCCGTCGATCCCGGGCTTGCGCTGGGTGTACAGACCCCACCAGCGCATGCGGCCGCGCAGGTCGTTGGGGTCGATCGAGTCGAAGCCCGTCTTGGAGTAGATCGTCTCAATGCGTGTCCGCACGTTGAGACCGTCGTCGTCCTTCTTGAACTGCTCGTTGCCGTTGAGGGGGGTGTGGTGTCCAACGGCCCACTGACCCTCACCGCGGTGACGGCCGGTCTTGCGGCGCGCGGCGGCTGCGGGAGCTGCGGCAGCGGTCGTTTCGGGGGTGGCGGCCATGGCGGTACGTCCTTCTTCGGCGGCTCGTTGCAAGGGCGGGGGGAGGGGCGGCGAGTGCCCCTGTCATCAGCCCTGCCGCTGAGCAGGTGCGGCCGATCGCCGCCCGATTCTCCGGTTGTGCCGGTGGTCAGGGCGGTGTTCTGCCTTCAGGGGACTGCGGGCGGCGGCGCCCCCGCGACGACGGTGTGCGGGGCGCTGTGCCGGGGCTGCGCGGCGGTGGCTGGTTCCGTCAGCGCGCCGAACAGATGGCACTGGACATGCGGCCGAGGTCGACGTGCCGCCGACTCACCAAGGCAATTCCAGCTCCATTCATGGCGGAAGCGTGTCATGTGCCGATTGGAGGAGTCCACTACTGTCCATTATTCGGACGATGTAGTCCCGTATTCCGAGACGAAGTGACGCCGGTCACGTCGCGAGGGGGAGCGGGATGCGGCCGGAAGCAGTCCCTCCGCGCCGCCCCCGCCGCAGCCCCTACGCGCCCGGCCAGGGGCCGGGGGTCGGGGCGCTCTCCTTCTGCTCCGTCTCCGTCTTGAAGAGCTTGAAGCCGCGGCGGAGGTAGTTGTCCATCGCCGTCGGGCCGTCCTGGCTGCACGTGTGGAGCCAGACCCGCGTCGTCGCCTCGCGCCCCGGCCAGCGGTCCGCCAGGGACCAGGCCGCTTCGACGCCCAGCGTCAGCAGGTGGCCCCCGATGCGGCGGCCCCGGAAGTCCGGGAGCAGCCCGAAGTACATGATCTCCACCACGCCGTCGTCCTGCGGGTCGAGCTCCACGTACCCCGCCGGCGTCCCGCGCTCGTACGCCACCCACGTCTCCACGCCGGGACGGCCCAGCTGCTCCACCCACTGCGCCCGGGTCAGGGACAGCCGGTCCGTCCAGTGGATGTCGCCGCCCACCGAGGCGTAGAGGAAGCGGCTGAACTCCGGCGAGGGGACCTCCGCGCGCCGGACACTGATCTCAGGCCCTGGGACGGCCGCCCGGACCAGGTCCTGCGGCGAAGCCATTTCCAGGGACCACGTGGTGAGTGTGAGGGTGCTCATGCAGGTCAGGGAATCACACCCCCCGGCTACCGCCGGGGGGACCCCCAGGCCCCCGGACGGCCCAGCCGGGCCCTGATCACCGCCGGCGCCGTCGAGTGCGGCAGCAGCGCCGCCGGGTCCCCGGGGCGGATCAGCTCCACCTCCACGTCGTCCGCGAAGCGGTACGGGCGGTGGGTCAGCACCCCGCCCAGGTGCCGCCGTACCCGGGACAGCTCCGCCCGCACCGTCACCGTCCGGGTCGGGTCCCCGAACAGTTCCGCCGCCAGTTCCGCCGCCGACCGCCCCCGCGGGCCCTCCGCCAGCAGGAACAGCAGCTCCGCGTGGCGCGGGCTCAGCTCCTGGGACCAGCTCCCGGCGGCCCCGTACACCGTCGCCGACCACGCGCGCGGACGGCTCAGGTCCAGGACGACCCGGCTCGCCGCCGCGGAGGTGCCCGGCGCCTGCGCGACGCGCAGCAGCCAGCCGCCCGGCAGCGGCTCCACCAGGCAGTCCCCGAGCTGTGCCACCCACACCCGGCCCGGCCCGAACCCCTTCGGCAGCGCGATCCGGTCCGCCGGGGCCAGCCCCGTCACGGCCGCCGTCCAGCCGTGCGGGTCCACCGCCACGGCCTGTCCCGGCAGCCGGGCCAGCAGCGGCGACGCGACCGCCCGCAGCCGCTCCAGCGACTCCAGGTGCCGGATCCGCAGCTCCCGCTCCGCGAGGCGGGCCACCGCGCTCACCCACGCCAGCGTGGCCGGGTGCATCGTGGCCAGCGGCCCGCTGACGTCCACCACGCCCAGCAGCCGCCCGTCCCGCGGGTCCCGCACCGGCGCCCCCGCACAGGTCCAGTCGTGGTGGCTGGAGACGAAGTGCTCCGCCGAGAACACCTGGACGGGCTGCCGGGCCACCAGAGCCGTACCCACGCCGTTCGTGCCGACCACCGCCTCGTCCCAGTCGGCGCCCACCGCGAACCCGAGCCGGTCCGCCTTGCGCAGGATCGGGGAGGCCCCCTCCCGCCACAGCAGCCGCCCCTCCGCGTCCGCGACGACCATGATGTGCAGCGCCGCGTCCAGCGCCGGCAGCAGCCCCTCGCGCAGCACCGGCAGGATCTCCCGCAGCGGCGAGACCTGCCGCCGCTCCTCCGTCTCGGCCGCCGACAGCATCCGCGAGCGCGCGTCCCGGTCCGGGTGCACCCCGCCGGCCAGCATCCGGCGCCAGGACTCGGCGATCTCCGGGCGGGGCTCCGCCGGCGGCGGGTCCCCGGCCAGCGCCGCCGCCCGCACCCCCTTGAGCAGACGCGCGGCCTCCCGCGCGTCCATGGCCGAGATGCGTGCCACATCGACCGTGCTGCCTGCGGTGTAGGCCACCGGAACCTCCCCGTGCGGAACGAAACGCAGAGAACGCTGAGAACGCTGAGAACGCTGAGAACGCTGAGAACGCCGAGACCCGGAGAACGCCGAGAGCTCAGAGGACTCAGAGGGTTGCAACGGTATGCAACTCTCGCCAAGTCCCGGTCACCCGACCGAAACTGTCCGGACGTCGCCTCGCGGCGTGACAGCTCCTCCTCGGGGCTTTCGGATCAGGGGTGGTGCCGAGTCGGCGCGGCGCCACCTCTGCTCCCGGTCAACGGGCCCGGATCCCGGCTCGGACCTGTTTGGGGACAGGTCACGGAACTCAGCCCGCGATCCGCGCCCGTTCGACCAGCGCGCCCAGATGCAGGCTGTGCGGCAGTGTGCCGAAGGCCGCGCCCCAGTCGCCGCCCAGGCGCGAGGCGCAGAACGCGTCCGCCACCTCCGGCGGCGCCCAGCGCACCAGCAGGGATCCCTGGAGCACCAGGGCGATGCGCTCCACCACCCGGCGCGCCCGCGCCTCGATGCCCTCCAGGTCCGCGAGCTCCGTCAGCAGCCCCTTGATGGCCGAATCCAGCCGGTGGTCGGCGCCGCGCGCCTGCCCCACCTCTTGGAGGAGCGCGTTCAGCGCCAGCGGCTCCCTCCCCCTACGCCCTGCGGCGTGGGGGGACCCCCAGAGCGCCCGCAGCACGTCCAGGGCCTGTACGTTGCCCGAACCCTCCCAGATCGAGTTCAGCGGGGACTCGCGCAGCAGCCTCGGCAGCCCGGACTCCTCGACGTAGCCGTTGCCGCCCAGACACTCCAGGGCCTCCGCCACCATCGGCGTACACCGCTTGGTCACCCAGTACTTCGCGGCGGGCACCGCGATGCGCAGGAAGGCCCGCTCCTGCTCCGTCCCGGCGTCGTACGCGGCCGCGAGGCGCAGCCCGAGCGTCGTCGCCGCCTCCGACTCCAGTGCGAGATCGGCCAGCACGTTGCGCATCAGCGGCTGTTCGATGAGCCGTGCTCCGAAAGCAGAGCGGTGCTCCGCATGGTGCACGGCCTGCGTCAGCGCCTGCCGCATCAGCGCCGCCGAGCCCAGCACGCAGTCCAGCCGGGTCGCCGCGACCATCCCGATGATGGTCCGCACCCCCCGCCCCTCCTCGCCGACCCGCCGCGCCCACGTCCCGTCGAACTCCACCTCGGCCGACGCGTTCGACCGGTTGCCCAGCTTGTCCTTCAGCCGCTGGATCGCGAACGCGTTGCGCGTGCCGTCCGGCAGCACCCGCGGCACCAGGAAGCACGTCAGAGCGTCCGTTCCGGAGGAGGACGCCTGAGCCAGCACCAGGAACCCGTCCGACATCGGCGCCGAGCAGAACCACTTGTGCCCCGTCAGCAGGTACTCGCCCGCCGCGTCCAGCGGCTTCGCCGCCGTCGTGTTCGCCCGTACGTCGCTGCCGCCCTGCTTCTCCGTCATCCCCATGCCGAACAGCACCCCGGCCTTCTGCCCGGCCGGCCGCAGCCCCTCCTCGTACGCGTGCGAGGTCAGCCGCGGCTCCCATTCGGCGGCCAGCGCCGGATCCGTCCGCAGCGCCGGTACGGCCGCATGGGTCATCGACACGGGGCAGCCGTTCCCCGCCTCGGCCTGCGACCACACGAAGAACCCGGCCGCGCGGCGCAGGTGCCCGGCCGGCCGGCCCCACGCGTCGGTCAGCCCGGCGCCCACCGCGTGCCCGAGCAGCCGGTGCCAGGCCGGGTGGAACTCCACCTCGTCGATCCGGTGGCCGTACCGGTCGTGCGTACGCAGTTCCGGCGGGTTCTCGTTCGCCTGCGCACCCCACCGCTGGGCCTGCGCCGAGCCCGCCGCCCGCCCCAGTTCCCCGAGTTCCTCCCGCACCTCGCCGAGGAGTTCGGGGGCCGCGGCCGACAGGTGCCGCTCCACGCCCTCCCGCAGCGCCCGGTCGGTGCCGTAGACGTCGTAGCCCACCAGGGGAGGGGCCTGGTTGGTGACTGTGTGGGTGGTGGCTGCCATGCGGATACCGTAAGGACGTGCAGCCAGCAAAAGAAACACCCGAGCGGGTCCACGAGCGGGTCCCCGGGCGACTCCACCGGGCCCGTGCCCTGTACCGCAACGTCTCCAAGCGCAAGATGGCGTGGCTGCTGCTGAAAGACACCGTCAATTCGTGCATCGAGTACCGGATCCTCGGCCTGGCCGCCGAGGCGGCGTTCTTCACGCTGCTCTCGCTGCCGCCGCTGTTCCTGGGCCTCCTGGGCCTCCTCGGGTACGTCGACGGCTGGACGGGCGGCACCTTCGTGGCCTCCATCGAGGAGAACATCCTCAACGCGGTCGGCACGGTCCTCTCCGACCGGGGCGTCAACGACATCGCGAAACCGATGCTCGACGACGTCACCAAAGCCGGCCGCCCGGACCTGATCTCCCTCGGCTTCGCCTTCGCCCTCTGGTCGGGCTCGCGCGCCGTCAACGTCTTCATCGACACCATCACCGTGATGTACGGGCTCGACGGCCAGCGCGGCATCGTCAAGACCCGGCTGCTCTCCTTCCTGCTGTACGTGGTCGCCCTGGTGATCGGCGCGGTCGTGCTGCCGCTGATGGTGGCGGGGCCCGACGCGGTCGTCCGCTGGGTGCCCTGGAGCACCGAGGTGATCGCGGTCCTGTACTGGCCGATCGTCACCCTGCTGTCCATCGCGTTCCTGACCACGCTCTACCACGTGTCCGTGCCCGTGCGCTCCCCGTGGATCGAGGACGTCCCGGGCGCGCTCGTCGCCCTCGCCATGTGGGTGCTGGGCTCGTTCCTGCTGCGGATCTACCTCACGAACACCGTCGAGGGCCCGACCATCTACGGTTCGCTGGCCGCGCCCGTCGCCGTCCTGCTGTGGATCGGCGTGTCGGCCTTCGCCGTGCTCGTCGGCGCGGCGGTGAACGCCGCCATCGACCGGGTCTGGCCGTCCGTGGCCACCGCCGCGGCCCGCGAGGCCAACGAACGGGCCCGCGAGGCGGAGGCCGCGCAGCTGATCGCGCGCGCCGCCGCGTGGCGGGCCCTCGCCGAGGGCGAGTCGGAGGACGACGAGGAGGGGGACGGCGAGATGCCCTCCGAGTTCCCGGAGCGCTGGTCGAAGTTCCTGCCGCCCGAGGACTACTCGGCCCGTCTGCGCAAGCACTGACCCCGGGCGGCGGGCCGCGGGCCCCGGACCCCGGGCCGCGGGCCGATGCCGACGGCCGCGGCGTAACGTGGCGGCTGTGTACGAGGAGCGGCCGTCCGCGCTGGTGCCGGGCGCGATCGTCTGGCGCCGCACCGCAGCCCCCGGAGCCCCCGTCGGGCCCGTACTGCCCGACGGCTGCATGGACCTGCTGTGGACCTGCGGGCGGCTGCTGGTCGCCGGCCCCGACACCGGGCCGCACCCCGTCGGGCAGGTGCCGGGCGGGGCCCCCGGCGCGGTGTCGGGGCTGAGGTTCGCCCCCGGCACGGCGCCCGCGCTGCTCGGCGTACCGGCGCACGAGCTGCGCGACCGGCGGGTCGAGCTCGCCGACCTCTGGCCGGGGCCGGAGGTGCGCGAGCTCGCCGAGCGGATGAGCGCGTACGAGGACCCCGGCTCGGGACTGGAGCGGCTGGCCCGCGGCCGCGCGGCGCGGAGCAAGCCCCCCGACCCCCTCGCCGCACGGGTGACGGCCGGGCTCCGCGCGGGGGAGTCCGTGGCCGCCCTGGCGCAAGCCGTGGGCCTCGGGGAGCGCCAGCTGCACCGGCGCTCCCTCGACGCCTTCGGCTACGGACCCCGCACGCTCGGGCGCGTGCTGCGCCTCCAGCGGGCGCTGGAGCTGGCGCGGCGGGGCCTGCCGCCGGCCGAGGTGGCGTACCGGGCCGGGTACGCCGACCAGGCCCACCTCGCCCGCGAGGTGCGGGCGCTGGCCGGGACCACCCCGGGGGCCTACGCGGCGGCCTACGCCCCGGCGGCGGCGAACAGGGAGACCCCGCAGCCGTCCGGGTCGAGCACGACGGCGTAGCGCTGCCCCCAGAAGGCGTCCCAGGGCTTCAGATGGCCCTCGTACCCGGCGTCCGTCAGCTCGGCGTACACCGCGTCCACCCCTGCGGGCGACTCGCACTGGAATGCGAGCCCCAGCCGGTCGCCCCCGGCGGGGCGGGTCCAGGACGGGTCGAAGGAGCGGATCGCCTCCTCCGTGTCCCAGCCGATCCGGAGCCCGCCGGGCAGGACGGCCTCCACGTGCGGCTGCTCCTCCGCCCCGGCCGGGACGTCCAGACCCAGGCGGCGGTAGAAGGCGAGCGAGGCGGCCATGTCGGAGACGACGAGGCCGATCATGTCGAGTCGGGGAGTCGTCCGGTGAGCTGTTCGTGGAGTCATGCGGCCAGGCTAGGAGCGGCCCGGCCGCCGGTCTTGAACGAATCGGACATGCGCCCGGCAGACGTGGCCGGAAAAGAATTGGCGTGCGCCGGAGCGCACTTGCTACGGTGATCGAGTTCCCCGCCGAACCGCGCGGAACGGTCCAGTTCGTACATGACCCGGAGGTGAGTTCATTGATGACTGTCGTCACGCAGGGCGCCGCCCGCACTCAGAAGACCATCAATGTCACTTCCGTGGTCTCCGGCTGACCTCACACCTCTTCGCGCGCCGCTGAGCGCGCGCTGCCGGGGCCACCCTGTGAAGGGTTCCCCTTGTCTTTCTCTTCCGCTCGTCTTTCTTCCTCCTCCTCTTCTGCGTACGCGTCCGCCCTCGCTCCCTTCGGCTGGGACGAGGCGTGGGAGGCCGAGTTCGCCCCCTACACCGGACAGGGCCTGGTGCCCGGCCGCGTGGTGCGGGTGGACCGCGGCCAGTGCGACGTCATGACGGCCGACGGCATCGTCCACGCCGACACCGCCTTCGTCACCCCGCACGACCCGCTCCGCGTCATCTGCACCGGTGACTGGGCCGCCGTCGAGGCGGCGGGCAGCCCCCGGTACGTCAAGACGTACCTGCCGCGCCGGACCGCGTTCGTGCGCTCCACCTCCTCGAAGCGCTCCGAGGGGCAGATCCTCGCCGCCAACGTCGACCACGCGATCATCGCGGTCTCCCTGGCCGTCGAGCTCGACCTCGGCCGCATCGAGCGGTTCCTGGCCCTCGCCTGGGAGTCCGGGGCGCAGCCGCTGGTCGTCCTGACCAAGGCCGACCTCGTACCGGACCCGGTGACGCTCGCGCACCTGGTCCAGGACGTGGAGACCACCGCGCCGGGCGTCGACGTCCTCACCGTCTCCTCCCACACCGGGGAGGGCACGGACGTACTGGCGGCGATCGTCGCCGGCGGTACGAGCGTGCTGCTCGGCATCTCGGGCGCGGGCAAGTCCACCCTGGCGAACGCGCTGCTCGGCGCCGACGTCATGGCGGTCCAGGCCACGCGCGACGCGGACGGCAAGGGCCGGCACACGACGACCACCCGCAACCTGCTGGCACTGCCCGGCGGGGGCGTCCTCATCGACACGCCCGGACTGCGCGGCGTCGGCCTGTGGGACGCCGGGACCGGCGTCGGCCAGGTCTTCTCGGAGATCGAGGAGTACGCGGCCGACTGCCGCTTCCACGACTGCGCGCACGAGGCCGAGCCGGGGTGCGCGGTACTCGAAGCGCTGGAGACCGGCGAACTGCCGGAGCGGCGCCTGGAGAGCTACCGCAAGCTGCTCCGGGAGAACCAGCGGATCGTCGCCAAGACGGACGCCAGGCTCCGCAACGAGATCCGCCGGGACTGGCGGATCAAGTCGGCCGAGGGCCGGGCCAATTACGCGGCGAAGCGCAACGGCCGCTCCTGAGCCCGCCCCCGGACGCCTGCCCCCTCCCCCGAGGAGGGCAGGCGTCCGGGCCCGGACCGGGTCAGGCGTCGTCCAGCGCCGGCGCAGCCCGGGCCGGGTCAGGCGTCGTCCAGGCCCCAGGCGAACACCCGCTCCGGGTGGATCCGGATCACCTCCGGGCTGAAGTGCGGGCCCAGCGCGTGCGGGCCCACCTCCAGCGTGGCGCGGCCGCGGATCTCGACCCCGCGGACCTTCCACGGCCGGGTGCTCGCCAGATCGTCCACCACCAGCGCGAGCCGCGGGTTGTTCCCGAGGTTCCGCCACTTCTTCGTCGACCCCATGGCCATCCCGCCCACCAGGACCGTTCCGTCCTCCTGCGGGAAGAACCCCACCGGGTTCGCCTGCGGCTGCCCGTCCGCGTCCACCGTCGCCAGCCTCCCCAGCCGCTGCGACCGGAGGTACGCCAGCTGTGCCTCGCTGAAACCCTTGAACTCCGTCATGGGACCCACCCTCGCAGCGCCCCCCACCCCCCGCATCGGGCCACCGGCCGAACAGACGTAGACCCATGGCCCTAAGCCACGCCCACCACGCGCGTCAGCCCGCCACCACCGCCCCGAGCCAGGCGGCCACCACCATCAGGCACGCGAGCAGTTCCACCAGCACGCTCGTGCCCACCGCCCGCATCACCGCCCGGACCGAGGCCCAGGCCTCGCCGTGCGTGCCCAGCCGCAGCCGTTCGCACAGGTAGACGCCCCCCACGAACCCCGGAACCGCCCCCAGCACCGGCACCACCACGAAGCCGAGCAGCGCGCCCGCGCCCGCGTACACCGCCATCCGGCGGGTGACCCCCACGCCGCGCAGCCGCCGCGGCGGCAGCTGCCACTCGACCACCTGGACCACCAGCAGCAGGGCCGTCGCCGACACCAGCAGGGACCACGCCAGGGCCGACCGCTCGTGCAGCGCCCACCACAGCACCCCCGCCCAGACCAGCCAGCTCCCCGGGACACCCGGGACCAGCACCCCGACCACCCCGAGCAGCAGCACCAGCCCCACCAGGAGCAGCTGAGGCAGATCCATGCGCCCAGCCTGACCGACCGGGGCCCATCGGGCCACCCAGCCCCGGGACCGGGCTCACCGGGCCACCCAGCCCCTCTCGTACGCGTGCCAGCCCAGCTGGAGCCGCGTCGTGACCCCCGACAGCTCCATCAGCCCCTTGACCCGCCGCTGCACCGTCCGCAGCCCCAGCTCCAGGTGCTTCGCCACGCTCGCGTCCGTCATCCCGGCCAGCAGCAGCGTCAGGATCTCCAGGTCCGTGGTGTCGGGCACGCCCCCCGACTCCTCCGCCGCGCCCGTCGCCCCCAGCCGCAGCGGCAGCGCCTCCCGCCACACCGCCTCGAAGAGGCCCATCAGGGACTCCAGCAGCCCCGACGCGTGCACCACCAGCGCCGCCGGCTCCGCTCCGCGCGACGTCAGCGGGACCATCGCCAGGGACCGGTCCGCGATCACCAGCTTCGTCGGCACGTCCCCCGTCACCCGGACCTGTTCGCCCCGGGCGAGCGCCGTCGACGCCTCCCTGATGCCCGTCGGCAGGGCCAGTACCTCCCGCTCGATCACCACCCGGTACGCCACGCCCCGTACGGCGGCCCGCTCCTCCGCCTCGTTCTCCATCCCGGTGACCACCTGCGGCCGGCCGCTGACCAGGGCGCACACCTCCTCCGCCGCGCCCAGCTGGAGCTGGTGGAAGCGGTGGGCCACCGCGCTCGCGCCCGTCACCACCTCCACCAGGTCGTGCACCGCCGGCTCGGCCGCCTCCGCCCGGTACTCCTGAGCCAGCAGCGCCGCCGTCAGCTCCGCCTGCTCCAGCTCGTGCCGCTGCTGCGTCAGCAGCGCCCCCAGAGCCACCCCCGGCGGGGCCGCCACCCAGCGTCCCGGCCGGGTCGAGGACTGCGCCGCCAGACCGTGCCGCTCCAGATGCCGCAGGACCCGCTCGGTCTGCGGCACCGGCAGCGTCAGCCGGTGCGCGAGGTCGGGCACCTCCGCCGCCCCCAGCGCCACCAGCGCGCGGTACGCCGACTCCTGGCCCTCGTCCAGGCCTATCGCGTTCAGCAACCGGTCCACCCACCCTCTCCACGGCGCTCCTGGCGGGAAGCGGCCACGGCGCAAACCCGCCGCGGACATCATCGCCGCATCCCCCGCCCCTCTGCCAAGGTGACGCCACCGCAGCACCAACATCCGCCGGTCAGAAGCCACTTGCGGGCAGCTTTGCCGTGCAATGCAGCAGTTGGCCGGAATTCACCTGGGGAGAGCGATGCGCCCGATATCGCGTACGGCGGTGGGAGCGGCCACCGCGGCCGTCCTGGCCGTCACCGCCATCGGCCCGTCGGCGGCACAGCCGAGCGACGGAGCGCCGGGAGGCGCGGGGAAGAGACCGATCGCGGGGAGCGAAGCGGCCGGAAAGCAGCCCACGGCCCCGGTCACCGTGACCCTGGTCACCGGCGACCGGATCCTGGTCTCCACCGACCCGGCCGGGCGCAGCGCCGCCACCGCGATGCCGCGCGAGGACGGCTCGCAGCCGCTCGTGCAGACCCGCCAGAACGGCAAGGACCTCTACGTCTACCCCGAGAGCGCGGTCAAGGCCCTCGCCGCCGGCCGGGTCGACCAGGAGCTCTTCAACGTCACCGGCCTGATCCGGCAGGGCTACGACGATGCCCGCACCAAGAAGCTCCCGCTCATCGCGGTCTACGACGGCTCCGCCGACCTGGCGCGCAGCGCGCCCCCGGCCCCGCGCGGCGCCGAGCGCTCCCTCGTGCTGGGATCCATCGGGGCCGTCGCCCTCGCCGCCGACAAGCAGCAGGCCGCCGCCTTCTGGGCGGACGTCACCGACACCCGCTCCCGCGCCGCCGGCGGGCTGAAGAAGCTGTGGCTCGACGGCAAGGTCCAGGCGAACCTGGAACGGTCCACCAAGCAGGTGAACGCCACCGCCGCCTGGGCGGCCGGGTACGACGGCAAGGGCACCAAGGTCGCCGTCCTCGACACCGGCACCGACCTGGAGCACCCCGACCTCAAGGGCCGCGTCGCCGCGTCGAAGAACTTCACCGACTCCGACACCGACGCGGACCGCCAGGGCCACGGCACCCACACCATCTCCACCGTCGGCGGCTCGGGAGCCGAGAGCGGCGGCGCCAAGAAGGGCGTCGCGCCGGGCACCGAACTGCTCAGCGGCAAGGTCCTCAACGACCAAGGCTACGGCCTCGATTCGTGGATCATCGCCGGGATGGAGTGGGCCGTCGAGAGCAAGGCCGACGTGGTCTCCATGAGCCTCGGCGACCCCTCGCAGACCGCCTGCGACGACCCCATGTCGGCCGCCGCCGAGCGACTCGCGCAGAGCGGAGGCACCCTCTTCGTGATCGCCGCCGGCAACTCCGGCCCCGGCAACAACACGGTCTCCTCGCCCGGTTGCGCGCCCAGCGTGCTGACCGTCGGCGCCGTCGACCGCGACGACACCACGGCCTCCTTCTCCAGCCGCGGCCCCACCGGACTCCAGCACACCCTCAAGCCCGAGATCGCCGCCCCCGGCGTCGGGATCTCCGCCGCCGCCGCGGGCGGCCGCGGGGTGTACGCGTACCAGTCCATGTCCGGTACGTCGATGGCCACCCCGCACGTCGCCGGCGCCGCCGCGATCGTCAAGCAGCGCCACCCCGACTGGACCGCCCAGCAGGTCAAGGCGGCCCTCGTCGGCTCCGCGAACTCCGCCGTCCCCGGGGACGTGCGCCAGACCGGCGGCGGCCGCCTCGACGTCAAGGCCGCCGTCGACACCACCGTGACCGGCGCGCCCGCCGTGCAGGGCGGCTCGTACCACTGGCCGCAGGAGCGCGGCGACCGGACGAGCGTCGAGATCCCGTACACCAACAGCGGCACCCGGCCCGTCACCCTCGGCCTCGCCGTCGAGAAGGTCACCGGCAACGACGGCTCAGCCGTGCGCAGCCGGATCGCGGGCCTGGACCGCCGTACGGTGACCGTCCCGGCCGGGGCCACCGTCAAGGTGCCGCTCGCCCTCGACCCGGCGGCCCGGCTGGAGCGCTCCCAGTACGGGGACGTCACCGGGCGCGTCGTCGCCACCGCGGACGGCGTGCACGTCTCCACGCCCTTCTCGCTGTACGTGGAGCCGGAGACCGTCACCCTGCGCGTCAAGCTGATCGACCGCGCGGGCAAGCCCGCCGCCGGACCCTCCTCCCTCGACGTCATCGGCACCGACGACGCCAGCGGGGAGCGCCGCTTCAACGACGGCGCCGCGGACCAGGTCTACCGGGTGCGCCCCGGCTCGTACTTCCTCTCCGCCTTCGTCGGCACGCTCGACGCGGGCGACGGGGCCACGCTGTACGACTCCCTCACCTACCTGGGCCGCCCCCAGGTGGAGGTCAAGAAGGACACCGTGATCGTGCTGGACGCCCGCAAGGCCGCCCGGCTGTCGATCGCCACCGACCGGCCCGCCGAGGCCCGCAACACCACCCTCGCCTTCTCCCGGTACTGGGACGAATCCTGGCTGCACGCGGGCACGGCCATGGGCGGACGGACGATCCGCGGCTACTACGCCTCGGTCGAAGGCCGGGCCCACGAGGGAGAGTTCGAGTTCGGCAGCTACTGGCGCGCGGCCGCGCCGCTGATCTCCGAGCTGAAGGTCGCCGGCCCCGGCGGCCCGGCCCTGCACCCGATCACCGCCTCCACGGGCAGCGACAACCTCGACGCGGCGGGCGGCGCGCCGCTGGTCGACGCGGGCGCCGGTACGCCCGAGGAGCTCGCCGCCGCGGGCGCCAAGGGCGCGATCGTCCTGGTCAAGGCGGAGGACGGCTCGCTGTACGAGGTCGCGAACAACGCCAGGGCGGCCGGGGCCGTGGCCGTCCTCGCCTTCCGCGACGCCCCCGGCCGCTGGGCCGGCTTCACCGGCTACGCGGGCGGCTCGCTCCCGGCGCTGACCATCGAGCAGCCCGAGGCCAAGGCACTGCTGGCGCGGCTCGCGGCCGGCAAGGTCACGCTGAACTGGAAGGGCAGCGCGAAGAGCCCCTACGTCTACAACCTGGCGCAGGTGGAGAAGGGCGAGGTGCGCGGGGACCGGACCTACCGGGTGCGCGACCGCGACCTCGGCTCCGTCGAGTCCACGTACCACGCGATGGGTGTGGCCGCCGACTTCACCGACATGACCGGCGCGTACCGGCCGCTGGGCAACGCCGTGTACTTCGGCGGCCTGGACACGGTCGCCGTGCCGGGCCGGCGCACCGAGTTCTACTCCGCCGGGGACACGGCCTGGGACCACCTGGTCTCCAGCAGCTTCCCCTGGGGCGAGTTCATGACCGACCAGCAGCGCACGTACGCCAAGGGCGGCAAGCGCAGCGAGAGCTGGTACGACGGGGTCATCGGCCCGGTCGCCGGCCGCGACCTCGCGGGCCGGCCGCAGCTGGCCGCCGAGCGGCAGGGGAACCTGATCGGCTTCGCCTCCGCGATGTGGGGGGACAGCGGGCACTACGCGCAGGCGGGTTCCTTCGGGGACGTCGGCGGGCTGGTCCTGAAGCGCAACGGAGAGCAGATCGGCGACAGCTGGTACCCGTCGGGGGTCTTCGAGGTCCCGGCCGAGGAGGCCACGTACGAACTGACGCAGCAGATCGAGAAGTTCGGCGCCCCGGCGCGGACCTGGCAGCGCTCGCAGGCGGTGGCGACGACGTGGACCTTCCGGTCGAAGCAGGACCCGGCGCAGTATTCGCAGGCCCTGCCGATCCTCTTCCCCTCGATCTCGATCCCGGCGGACGGCATGAAGACGCTGCCGGCGGCGAACGGGCAGACGATCGGGCTGGGCGTCACGGGGCACGCGGGGTACGTGCCGGGGGCGCTGAAGTCGGTGAAGCTGGCGTACTCGTACGACGGTGAGCACTGGACGCAGGCGGCCGTCGCCGAGCGGGGCGGGCGGTGGTCGGCGGTCGTGGACCACGCCGGGGCCGGGGCCGGCCGGCAGGTTTCGCTGAAGGTGGAGCTCACCGACACGAACGGCGCGGCGGTCACCCAGACGGTCGTGCGGGCGTACGACATCCGTTAGGTCGTACGAGAGATACGAAAAGGGGTCCACCCGGGCGGCGGCCCGGTGGACCCCTTTTCGCGCATTCGGCGTTTTCTGCCGCTGTGGGGGGCCAAGAATGAGCCCATGAGTCAGCAGGGCGCGGACGACTGGTGGCAGAAGCTGTACGAAACCCCGGACCCGGACCCGGACCCCACCCCGGACCCGGCCGACACCCTGGATTCCCGCTTCCACTCGGCATCGTCCGTCACCACCCGAGTCCCACCCCAGGGCGCGCCCGGGCCGCCGCCGGTGGGTGCGCCGCCGGGCCCGGTGGGCGGGCCACCCGTGCCCGCCGTGCCCCCCGTGCCGCCCGTCCCGTCCGCGCCGCCGGAGCCGGAGCCGGAGCCGAAGCCGGTCCCGCCCGCACCCCCGGGGCCGCCCGGGGCGGGGCCGGGGCCCACGCCACCGGCGCCGCCGGGGCCTGCGCCCTTCGGGCTGCCGCCGGGGCCGGTGCCGCCGCCGTACGCCGTGCTGCCCAGGCCGCGCAGGGAGGCCGACCCGGAGTCGGCGCCGCCGCCCCGGGACCCCCGGGAACCCGGGACGACGGGATACGGCCTGGGCAGTGTGACCGTGCCGCCGGTCCTCCCCGAGGCGCCGCCCGAACTGCCGGTCTGGCGCTGGGGCGCTCCGCCCGAGCCCCCGACCCGGGACGCACCCCCGGAGCCCCCCGCCCCCGAGCGGACGCCTGACGGTGACACCGGTACGCCACCGTGGCCCGGAGCCGGAGCCGGAGCCGGAGCCGGAGCCGGAGCCGGAGCCGGAGCCGGGCCCGTTTCCCGGCCCGGCCAGGACCCCGGCCCGGCCCATGCGGCCGAGCCCGTACCCGGACCCGTACCCGTACCCGTACCTGAACCCGAACCCGGACCGGGAGCCTGGCCCTGGCCCGGCCGCGAGCCGTCGCCCGGCTCCGTCGCCGTGCCGGATCCGCGCTCGGGTGCGGAGCCCCCGGCTCCGTGGGACGCCCCCGGCGCCGGGCAGGCCGGTGCCCCGCCTCTGGCCGGGTCGGGGGATCCCGTCGCCGGTGAGCCCTGGTCCGGTGCCGGAGACGGTGCCGGAGCCGGTGGGGAGGCGACGGTGTGGGGCGGGGAGCGGCCCGTCGTGGAGTTCCTCGGGGATCGGGCGCCGACCTATGCCGCCGAGCCCGGGGCGCTGCCCCTCGCCGATCCGGGGGCGCTCGGGGAGCTCGTGCCCGACACCGTGCTCGAAGGGGCCCGGCACGGGGCGTACACCCTGCGCGCCACCTCCGTGCGCGGGGACTCCGCCCGGTTCCGCGGCGAGTCCCGGCGGGACTTCCTGCTGACCGCGCGCTTCGGCACCGGCGACGACGCGCTCGTCCTCGTCGCCCTCGCCGGAGGGGACCGCGCCGCCCCCGGCGCCGCCGAAGCCGCCGCCGAGCTGTGCCGCTGGATCGCCTCGGCCGTGGGCCGGAGCCGGGAGCGGCTCGCCGACGACATCCGCGCCGGCCGGCGCGACGCCCTGCGCTCGGGGCTCCAGCGCCTCACCGACCGGGGTTACGGGCGCCTGCGCGCCCACGCCGCCGAGCTCGGGCTCCCGGAGGACGCGTACACCGCCGGCCTGCGCGTCCTGCTGCTCCCCATCGACCCCGAGTGCAAGACCCGGATCTCCTTCGGCGCGGGCGCCGGCGGCCTGTTCCGGCTCAGGGGCGGGGCCTGGGAGGACCTGGAGCCGCAGCCACGGCCGCAGCCGGACTCGGACTCGGACTCGGAAACGACCGGGACCGCCGTGGACGGGTTCCGCTTCCGTGCCGCCGTGGCCCGGCCCCGCGACACCCTGCTGCTCTGCTCCGGCGGGCTCGCCGACCCCATGCGCGAGGAGGGACTCCTTCCGGCCGAACTCGCGGCCCGCTGGACCGGAGCGGAGCCCCCCGGCCTCGCATCCTTCCTCGCGGACACCCAGCTCCGCCTCAAGGGCTACGCCGACGACCGGACAGCCGCCGCCGTCTGGGAGGCGTAACCGCGCCGAGTGTGGATGGATGGACGGGCGTACCCGGCGGGCAACGGAAGGGCGCTTCTCCATGGGCAAGCAGAACGTGGCCGAGCAGTTCGTCGACATCCTCGTGCGCGCCGGCGTGCGCCGGATGTACGGAGTCGTCGGCGACAGCCTGAACCCCGTCGTCGACGCCATCCGCCGGACCGGCGGCATCGAGTGGATCCAGGTCCGGCACGAGGAGACCGCCGCCTTCGCCGCCGGGGCCGAGGCCCAGATCACGGGCCGGCTTGCCGCCTGCGCGGGCTCCTGCGGGCCCGGCAACCTGCACCTGATCAACGGCCTCTACGACGCCCACCGCTCGATGGCCCCGGTCCTCGCGCTCGCCTCCCACATCCCCTCCGGCGAGATCGGCCTCGGCTACTTCCAGGAGACCCACCCCGACCGGCTGTTCACCGAGTGCAGCCACTACTGCGAGCTGATCTCCAACCCGCAGCAGATGCCCCGCGTGCTCCAGACCGCGATCCAGCACGCCATCGGCCGCAGCGGTGTCGGCGTGGTCGCGCTGCCCGGCGACATCGCCTCCCTCCCGGCACCGGAGAAGAGCATCGAGCACGCGCTCGTGACCGCGCGGCCGACCGTACGCCCCGGCGACGGGGAGATCGAGAAGCTGGTCCGGCTGATCGACGAGGCCGACAAGGTCACCCTGTTCTGCGGCAGCGGCACCGCCGGGGCGCACGCCGAGGTCATGGAGTTCGCGGGCCGGGTCAAGGCGCCCGTCGGGCACGCCCTGCGCGGCAAGGAGTGGATCCAGTACGACAACCCGTACGACGTCGGCATGAGCGGACTGCTCGGCTACGGCGCCGCCTACGAGGCCACGCACGAGTGCGATCTGCTGATCCTGCTCGGCACGGACTTCCCGTACAACGCCTTCCTGCCCGACGACGTGAAGATCGTCCAGGTGGACATCCGCCCCGAACACCTGGGCCGCCGCTCGCAGTTGGACCTCGGCGTCTGGGGGGACGTACGGGAGACCCTGCGCGCCCTGAACAGCCGGGTCAAGGCCAAGACGGACCGCCGTTTCCTGGACCGGATGCTGAAGAAGCACGCGGACGCGCTCGAAGGCGTGGTGAAGGCGTACACCCGCAAGGTGGAGAAGCACACCCCGATCCACCCCGAGTACGTGGCCTCCGTCCTCGACGAACTCGCCGACGAGGATGCCGTGTTCACCGTCGACACGGGCATGTGCAACGTGTGGGCGGCGCGCTATCTTTCCCCGAACGGCAAGCGGCGCATCATCGGCTCCTTCAGCCACGGCTCCATGGCCAACGCCCTCCCGCAGGCCATCGGGGCGCAGTTCACCGACCGCGGCCGTCAAGTGGTGTCGATGTCGGGCGACGGCGGTTTCTCGATGCTGATGGGAGATTTCCTCACCCTGGTGCAGTACGACCTGCCCGTCAAAGTGGTCCTCTTCAACAACTCATCGCTCGGAATGGTCGAGTTGGAGATGCTGGTTTCCGGCCTTCCTTCGTACGGAACGACCAACCGCAACCCGGATTTCGCGGCGATCGCCCGCGCGGCGGGCGCGTTCGGGGTCCGCGTCGAGAAGCCCAAGCAGCTCGCAGGGGCTTTGAAGGACGCGTTCCGGCACAAGGGACCCGCCTTGGTGGACGTGGTGACCGATCCCAACGCCCTGTCGATTCCCCCCAAGATCAGCGCTGAGATGGTGACCGGTTTCGCACTTTCCGCCAGCAAGATCGTGCTCGACGGTGGCGTGGGAAGGATGATCCAGATGGCTCGATCCAACCTGCGCAACGTGCCCCTCCCGTAAGCCCGCAGGAGTGCGGATTGCCCCGGCGGGCATGCATCCCCGTAGACCAGTTCGAGATCCACGGGAACTTACGGGGGAGGGGCATCGCCGTGCGGGTGGGGGCGAAGACCGGGAAGCAGTGGAGGAGAGGGCGGCCCGAACCGCGTGAACCGTCCGTCGAGGACGGGAGAGCGGTGGACGCGGTGCAGATCACCCGAAGCATACGCCGGGCGGATCTCAAGGCGGTGGGCGAAGTGCGCCGGGCCTTAAGGGAGTTGATGCGTCACCGGTGCCCGGCCGACACCGCCGAGGTGGCGGAGCTGCTGATCACCGAGCTCGTCACCAACGCCCTCGTCCACACCGACCAGGGCGCGGAGGTGTCCGCGCGGCTCGCCGCCGACCGGCTGAGGGTGGAGGTCCGGGACCACGCCACGCGCAGGCCGCGGCCGTACGTACCGACCGCCGACGACGGTACGCACGGCCGCGGACTGATGCTGGTGCAGGCCCTCGCCGACGCCTGGGGCGTGGACGCGTCCGTGCAGGCCGGCGGAAAGGTGGTCTGGTTCGAGCTGGACGGCGCCCTCGGCGGCCGGGCCTACGGCGGTGCGTACGACGGAGGGCCCGCCTGACCGGCGGGCCCTCCGGGGTCGGTCCTGCGCGCAGTCGTCAGCCGAACTGCTGCTCCAGGTCCTTGAGTTTGCGTTCGAGCGAGTCGAGGCGGGGGATCGTCTGGGTGTCGTCCTCGGCGGTGAGGTCCACCGTCCGGGTGCCGGTCACCTCAGCGTTCTCGGGTCCGTGCACGGCCTGAAGGGAGGGCCGGCGGCGCGGTGCGGGCAGCTGTCCCGTTTCCGCTATGGCCGGCTCCGCGCCGACCGGCGCGGAGCCCGATCCGGGGGCCAGCCCCGGTACGTCGACCTGGCGGGCGCGGGAGCGTCCGAACGCCCGGTTCTGCCGGCCCAGGGCCTTGATGCGGGCCCGGTCCAGCCGGTTCTGGTCGCGCCGCCGGTGGCGGTCCTGCTCCCGCTCGCGCTTGTCCTCGCGTACCTCGTCCACGGCCTCGTCGAGGGTGCGGACACCCTCCAGCAGCATGAGGGACCAGGCGCCGAAGGTCTCCCGGGGGGCCCGCAGCCAGCGGACCATCCGGATCTGCGGCAACGGGCGCGGGATCAGGCCCTGTTCGCGCAGCGCGGCCCGGCGGGTCTGCTTGAGGGCGCGGTCGAAGAGGACGGCCGCCGAGAGCGACATCCCGGCGAAGAACTGCGGGGCGCCGTCGTGGCCCATGCCGCGCGGCGCGTGCACCCAGTTGAACCAGGCGGCCGCGCCCGCGAACAGCCAGACCAGCATGCGCGAGCCGAGGGCGGCGTCGCCGTGGCTCGCCTCGCGGACGGCGAGCACCGAGCAGAACATGGCGGCGCCGTCGAGGCCGAAGGGGACGAGGTACTCCCAGCCACCGGAGAGGTTCAGGTTCTGCCGGCCGAAGCCGACCAGTCCGTGGAAGGAGAGCGCGGCGGCGACCGCCGCGCAGCAGAACAGCAGGACGTAGGAGGCGGTTCCGTAGACGGCTTCCTTGCGCCGCCGCCGCTCTTCGCTGCGCTCCCAGGTGTCTTCGGCCGCGGCCTTGTCGCCGTCCCGCTTGCCCCGGGCCAGTACCGCAACTGCCGCAAGCACGCCCAGGATCAGCAGGCTGCCGGGCAGCAGCCAGTCCAGCGATATGTCGGTCAGTCTCATGCGGATGTCCCTTGCCTCTGCCTCGCGTGTGCGGCCTTCCGGGAGCCATGGTGGCGCAGGAGATCGGCCCGGCACGCGGGTTTCGGGGCAAGTGGACGCCATCGGGGGGCGGGGCCCGCCGGATAGGGTGTTGTCACTCGAACTACCGCTCGTACGGTCGGGGTTGCGTTCGATTTCGGTCAGTCGTACGAGTGGGTTCAGAGGTCAGGCGGCAGCCGTGAGGCGGATGATGCGGTCCGCGTCGCAGGTGCGGGGACAGGTGGTGCAGGTGTCCTCGGGCCGGATCGTGTAGAAGAGGCAGCAGCTGGCCCGGTCCCGGGTGGGGAGCTGCTCGCCGCGCGGGCCTTCGAGCGTGCGGAACGCCGCGCCGGCGGTGTACGGGGCCGTCCGGCCGGGCAGCAGCGCCTCCAGCTCGGCCATGGCCCGCTGTTCCTCGTCCACGAGCTTCCCGAGGTGCCAGACGCCGGAGACGATCTCGTCGGTCACCATGCCCCACAGGGCGCGGCGGCCGCGCCGCACGCGCGGGCCGAAGGCCTCCAGCACCGGTTCGAGGTGGTGGGCCACCGCAGCCCGTACCTCGGCGCGCAGCGCCTCCTCGCCGGGCACGACACGGGCCCCGGGGAGAGCGGCCGCCGGATCGTCCGGCAGGCAGGAGAAGGACTCGGCGCGCACGCTCATGCGCCCCTGGGTCCGGTGGAACGCCACGTCGCCCGCCGACAGGTGGGGCACCCGGCGGTCGAGGAACCAGGGGGCCGTGATGAGCAGGCACGCGGGCCACGCGTACCGGTGCAGCCCGAAGGTGGCCACCACGTCGGGGCGGGCCTGGCGGCCGTAGTCCCGCAGGACCTGGGCGTCGTCCCAGGCGAGGTAGCCGTCCACCTCGGTCCCGCCGGCCGCGAGCGCGTCCGCGCCGATCCACCCCACACCCCGAGGGGCGGGCTCGTGCGCCGCGCGCTCGACGACCTGGAGGCGGGGGTACGCCCGCGACAGGCGTGCGTACGCGTCCGCCACCGGAGAGCCGGCCGGGGGCGGGGCGACGACGGAGCTGTCGGGCATGGCGGGACCACCGATTCGCACGGTCGGAAGCAAGAGAGGTAAGCCTTACCTTATCTGATCTAGGGCGGGCGTACCAGCACCCGCGGGACCGATTCGCCTATTCTCGGGAGGGCGCAGGTCAGGTCGAGACCCGAGGAGGACGGAGTGCACGAGGCGGCACACGGCAGGGTGGCGGCGCTGATCCCGGCGCAGAAGGTGCTGCGGCACTCGGTGCGCGGGCAGGTGCTCGACGCACTGCGCGCCGCGCTCGTCGACGGGGACCTCGTGCCGGGGGAGATCTACTCCGGGCCGGCCCTGGGGGAGCGCTTCGGCGTCTCCGCGACGCCCGTGCGCGAGGCGATGCAGCAGCTGGCGCTGGAGGGGGCGGTGGAATGCCTCCCGAACCGCGGCTTCCGGGTGCTGTCGCGTACGCCGCGGGCCCAGACGGAGCTGGCGGAGGTACGGGCGCTGCTGGAGGTACCGGTGGTGCTGGGTCTGGCCCGTACCCTCCCGGCGGAGGCCTGGGCGGCGCTGCGGCCCGTGGCGGCGGCAGCGGCCGGGGCGGCCGAGGCCGGTGACCTGGCGGGGTACGCGGACGCGGACCGGGCCTTCCACCGGGAGCTGCTCTCCCCGGGCGGGAACGAGCAGCTGGTCTCG
Organism: Streptomyces sp. WM6372; assembly: GCF_001279655.1. Lineage (NCBI taxonomy): Bacteria > Bacillati > Actinomycetota > Actinomycetes > Kitasatosporales > Streptomycetaceae > Streptomyces > Streptomyces sp. WM6372. The sequence goes on from NZ_LGDB01000149.1 coordinate 24,996, forward strand.
GTGGCGCAGGAACTCCACCGCAGGTCCCAGTGGCCCCTCCCGGGGGCCCCGCGCACCCGCCGGGCGGAGCTCGTCGCGGACGCGGCGGAGCACACGGCCCTCCTTGAGGCCCTGATCGCCGGTGATCTCCCGACCGTGGAGCAGGTGCTCCGCAGCCACTTCGGCACGGCCTGAGCCGGGCGCGCCCCGGCCCCCTCGGGGCTGCGTCCCCCGGCTCCCTTCGGCTGCGTCCCCAGGCCCTCTGCGGCTTCCGCCGCCGGCCCCTCGCAGCTTCGCCGCCGACTTGCGGGTGTGGCCCCCGGACTTTGGGGCTTGGCCCTCGGCCTCCGGGGACTTCGCCGCCGATGTCTCGGGGCTTCGCCCCCGGAGGGAGCGGCGGGTCAGACGCCGGCGGGGCTGGGGCTGTCCGGGTGGAGCTGGTCGGCCAGCCAGGTGGGGATGCCGCCCAGGAGGTGGAACAGGCGCCGGGCCTCCGCGCGCAGGCGGGCCGCCTCCGGTTCCGGCTCGGCCTCGGCCAGCGCCGCCAGCGCGGGCGCCGTGCCGATCAGGAAGCCGAGGTCCTCCCGGATGCGCAGCGACTCCGCGAAGCCCTTGCGGGCCTCCGCCACCTCCCCGTCCCGCAGGGCCAGCGCCGCCAGGTGCCGCCAGGTGAAGGACAGCAGCAGCGTGTCCCCGTGCGCCAGCGCCCCGGCATGGGCCCGGCGGTACGCCGGACGGGCCGACTGCGGGGCGTCCGCGAGGTGCTCCGCGACCAGCCCCCGCCGGAAGTCCAGCAGCGGGCGGGTCCGGGACCCGGGGGACAGCAGCGCCGCCGCCCGGCCCAGGGCGGAGCGGGCCTCGTCCGAACGGTCGCGGACCCCGAGCACGGTCGCCGCGTAGGCCAACTGCCCCCGCTCGCAAGCTGCCGCGCCCCGCTCGTCGTCGTCGCGGGCCACCGCCTCCGCGACCCGCAGCGCGTCCTCCGCCTCCGCCCACCCCTGCCCGGTGAACAGGCACCGCTCGACCAGCAGCGCGGTCCGCTGTACGGCCGCGCCGGCGTCGTGCAGGTGGGGCGTCAGCAGGGCCGCCGCGTCGGTCCAACAACCGCGCGAGCGCAGCCGCCATATCGCCCGCTGGAGGGGGTCGTCCCCCCCGGTAGTTCCGGCACCGGACATGGCGGTATCCGCCACATTGCCCTCCCCAAAGCAACCAAGCAGCACGTCGTTGAGCCCTGGGGCGAAATGAGAGCACGGATCGGAGCCTTCGGCCAAGGGGTCGGGTGAACTCTTTCACAAAGTCCGGACGACGTGTCAGGCGCAGGGGCGTCACGGCCCGTCACCGCCTGCCGCCTCCCGGCCGTGCGGCGGGGGCCCCGGCCGGATCCGCTCAGCTCATCCGCAGTGCCAGGAAGAAGTCGAGCTTGTCCTCCAGCCGCGAGAGGTCACGCCCCGTCAACTGCTCGATTCGCCCGACCCGGTACCGCAGCGTGTTGACGTGCAGGTGCAGCCGCGTCGCGCAGCGCGTCCACGATCCGTCGCAGTCCAGGAACGCCTCCAGCGTCGGGATGAGCTCCGCGCGGTGGCGGCGGTCGTAGTCCCGCAGCGGGTCCAGCAGGCGCGCCGTGAAGGCGCGGCGCACGTCGTCCGGCACGAACGGCAGCAGCAGCACGTGCGAGGCCAGCTCGTGGTGGCCCGCCGCGCAGACCCGGCCCGGGCGCGCCGCGGCGACCCGGCGGGCGTGCCGGGCCTCCTCCAGCGCCCCGCGCAGCCCCTCCGCGGAGTGCACGGCCGCGCTGACGCCCAGGGTGAGCCGGCCGTCGTCGGCGAGCCCCGCCTGCAGGGGCTCCCGTACGGCGGAGAGCAGCTCGTCGGCGTGCAGGGCGCGGTCCGGGCCCTTCTCCTCGCCGGGCTCCGCGGGGAGCGCGGGCAGCGGTACGAGGGCGATGGCCTCGTCACCCGCGTGGGCCACGGCGATCCGGTCCGAGGGTTCGGGCCCCGAGACGGACGGGTCGACCAGGATCTCCTCCAGCAGCGACTGGGCCACCGGGCCGCCGGGGATGTCCCCGCCGTCCCAGTCGACCCGCGCCACGACGACCTGCCAGTGCGGGGCGGTGCCCAGCCCCGGCAGCAGCACCGGGGCCGCGACCCGCAGGCGGGCGGCGATCTCGGCGGGCGGGGCGCCCGTTTGGACCAGCTCCAGCACCTCCTGGGCGAGCCGGCGGCGCACGGTGCGGGCCGCGTCGCGCCGGTCGCGCTCGACGGCGATCAGCTGGGTCACGCCCTGGAGCAGGTCGAGCCGCTCGGCGGGCCAGTCCCCGGCGTCCGCCTCGACGGCCAGCAGCCAGTCCGAGAGCACGCTTTCCCGCACGTCACGGGCCCCGGGGCCGCCCGGGCCCCGGCCCGCTCCCCTGATCGGGAAGAGGGAGTAGGTAATACCCTGGAGGGAGATCCGGTGCGGGCCCCTGCGCCCGGTGCGGACCGCCGCGAGGTGCTCTCCGGCCAGAGTCGCGCAGACGCCCGGAGCCAGGGGTTCGCCCGCGCCGGCGATCTGCCGGCCCGTGGGGGACAGCACCCAGGCGCGCAGATCGAGGTCGGTGGTGAGCAGATCGAGCACCACATCGGGTCCACCGCCCGCGGGGCCCGACGTCATCAGGCGGCGGTGCCGGTCCACGACCGCCGCGAGGTCGCCCGCGCGCTCGCCCGAGACCTGCCGCACGACGTACTCGGTGATCGTGGCGAATGCAACGTCTTCGTTCACCGCGAACAGCGGCAGCCGGTTGCGCCGACAGGCTGAAACGAGATCGTCGGGGATGTCCCCGAGCTCCGCCTCGCCGGCCGCGAGGCCGGCGACGCCCGCGCTCGCGAGGATTCGTACGAACGGCTCGGAGTCGGCCGAATTTCTTCGCCACGCCAGGCCGGTGAGGACGAGTTCGCCCCCGGTGAGGTATCGGCTGGGATCCCGTAGGTCGGTCGTCATGACGCCGCGGACCGTCCGGTCGAGTTCGTCCTCGCCGCCCAGCAGCCGCAGCCCCAGCGCCTCGGTTTCCAGCAGTGCGCGCAGCCGCATGGTGTCGCCGCCGATCTGTCTCGAATGTTGCCGTTGGAAATCGGGCAGGTCGTTGCATCCTGCCTTTCATACGAATCTACAAGACGAGGGAGGCCGCCAGCCAACTCCTTCATGGTTTCGGTGACTGCACCCGAAGGACGCACGGCTTGTGTACTGACTCCACACCGCGTTAACAGCACGTGAACGACCAGTCGAGGGCCTGAGGGCCTCCTGGCTTGAAGTGAACGACACGATGAAGAAGAAGAGAGCCGCACATGGACTTCCTTCGCCCCGCCAGCTGGGAGGAGGCACTCGCCGCTAAGGCCGAGTACCCCACAGCTGTGCCGATTGCGGGTGGCACCGACATCATGGTCGAGATCAACTTCGACCACCGTCGGCCGGAGTACCTCCTGGACCTGAACCGCATCGGTCTGCTGCGGGAGTGGGAGGTCGGCGAGGACGTGGTCCGGCTGGGCGCCTCCGTTCCGTACACGCAGATCATGGAGAACCTCCGGACGGAGCTCCCGGGTCTCGCGCTCGCCTCGCACACGGTCGCGTCCCCGCAGATCCGCAACCGCGGCGGCGTCGGCGGCAACCTCGGTTGCGCCTCGCCGGCCGGCGACTCCCACCCCGCGCTGCTCGCGGCGGGTGCCGAGGTCGAGGTGGAGTCCGTACGCGGCTCCCGCCTGATCCCGATCGACGAGTTCTACACCGGCGTGAAGCGCAACGCGCTCGCCGCCGACGAGCTCATCAAGACCATCCACGTGAAGAAGGCGGACGGTCCCCAGCAGTACTCCAAGGTCGGCTCCCGCAACGCGATGGTCATCGCCGTCTGCGCGTTCGGCCTGGCGCTGCACCCCGAGACCCGCACGGTCCGTACGGGCATCGGGTCGGCAGCGCCGACCCCGATCCGTGCCAAGGCCGCCGAGGAGTTCCTGAACGCCGCGCTCGAAGAGGGCGGTTTCTGGGAGTCCGGCAAGGTCATCACCCCGTCGATCGCCAAGCAGTTCGGTGACCTCGCCACCGGCGCGGCCAACCCGATCGACGACGTCCGCGGCACGGCGAAGTACCGCCGTCACGCGGTCGGCATCATGGCTCGCCGCCAGCTCGTCTGGACCTGGGAGCAGTACCGCGGAACCGGCCACGGCCGCTCGCTCGAAGGGGCTGCGTAATCATGCGCGTCAATTTCACCGTCAACGGCCGTCAGCAGGAAGCCGACGACGTCTGGGAGGGCGAGTCCCTCCTCTACGTGCTGCGCGAACGGCTCGGCCTGCCGGGCTCGAAGAACGCCTGTGAGCAGGGCGAGTGCGGTTCCTGCACCGTCCGTCTCGACGGCGTGCCGGTCTGTTCCTGTCTGGTGGCAGCCGGACAGGTCGAGGGCCGCGACGTCGTGACCGTCGAGGGCCTGGCGGAGTTCGCCAAGCAGCGCGAGGAGCACGGCCACGGCGGTGCCTGCGGTACCGGCGGCGGCTGCGGCTCCAAGGCCGGCGTCACCCTGGACGCGGCCAAGCAGTGGCAGGCCAAGCCGGCCGACTCCCAGACCGGCGAGGGCACCCCGCTCTCCAACGTCCAGCAGGCGTTCATCGACGCCGGCGCCGTGCAGTGCGGTTTCTGCACCCCCGGTCTGCTGGTGCAGGCCGACGCGCTGCTCGAACAGAACAGCTCCCCGTCCGACCAGGACATCCGTGAGGCCCTGTCCGGCAACCTCTGCCGCTGCACGGGCTACGAGAAGATCCTCGACGCGGTCCGCCTGGCGGCCGCACGTCAGGGAGAGGCGGTCTGACCATGGCTCAGAACACCCGCACGGTACCGGCCGGCACGCCGACCAACGTCACCCAGAAGCACAACAAGGGCGGCATCGGCGAGTCCACGCTCCGCCCGGACGGCACCCTCAAGGTCACCGGCGAGTTCGCGTACTCCTCGGACATGTGGCACGAGGACATGCTCTGGGGCCAGACCCTGCGCAGCACCGTCGCCCACGCCGAGATCGCCTCGATCGACATCTCCGAGGCCCTCGCGATGCCGGGCGTCTACTCGGTGCTCACGTACGACGACCTGCCGGCCGAGATGAAGAACTACGGCCTGGAGATCCAGGACACCCCGGTCCTCGCCAACGGCCGGGTGCGCCACCACGGTGAGCCGGTCGCCCTCGTGGCCGCCGACCACCCGGAGACCGCCCGCCGCGCGGCCGCCAAGATCAAGATCGACTACCGGGAGCTGCCGGTCGTCACGGACGAGGCCTCCGCCCTCGCCGCGGACGCGCCGCTGATCCACCCGGGCCGCGACGACCACCACTCCGGTCACGTACCGCACCCGAACATCGTGCACCGCCAGCCGATCATCCGCGGCAACGTGGAGGAGGCCCGCAAGCGCGCCGACGTCATCGTCGAGGGCGAGTACACCTTCGGCATGCAGGACCAGGCCTTCCTCGGCCCGGAGTCCGGCCTCGCCGTACCCGCCGAGGACGGCGGCGTCGACCTCTACGTCGCCACCCAGTGGCTGCACTCGGACCTCAAGCAGATCGCCCCGGTCCTCGGTCTCCCGGAGGAGAAGGTCCGCATGACGCTCTCGGGCGTCGGCGGTGCCTTCGGCGGCCGCGAGGACATCTCGATGCAGATCCACGCCTGCCTCCTGGCCCTGGCCACGAACAAGCCGGTCAAGATCGTCTACAACCGGTTCGAGTCCTTCTTCGGCCACGTGCACCGCCACCCGGCGAAGCTGTACTACGAGCACGGCGCCACCAAGGACGGCAAGCTCACGCACATGAAGTGCAAGATCGTCCTGGACGGCGGCGCGTACGCGTCCGCTTCCCCGGCGGTCGTGGGCAACGCCTCCTCGCTGTCGGTCGGCCCGTACGTCCTCGAGGACGTCGACATCGAGGCGATCGCGCTCTACACGAACAACCCGCCCTGCGGCGCGATGCGCGGCTTCGGCGCCGTCCAGGCCTGCTTCGCGTACGAGGCCCAGATGGACAAGCTCGCGGCGAAGCTGGGCATGGACCCGGTCGAGTTCCGCCAGCTGAACGCCATGGAGATGGGCACGATCATGCCCACCGGCCAGGTCGTGGACTCCCCGGCGCCCGTCGCCGAGCTGCTGCGCCGGGTCAAGGCCCGCCCGCTGCCGCCGGAGCGCCAGTGGGAGACCGCCGGCGAGGGCGCGGACGTCCGCGCGCTGCCCGGCGGCCTCTCCAACACCACTCACGGCGAGGGCGTCGTACGCGGTGTCGGCTACGCGGTCGGCATCAAGAACGTCGGCTTCTCCGAGGGCTTCGACGACTACTCCACCGCCCGCGTGCGCCTGGAGGTCATCAACGGCGAGCCCGTCGCGATGGTCCACACGGCCATGGCGGAGGTCGGCCAGGGCGGTGTCACCGTCCACGCGCAGATCGCCCGTACGGAGCTGGGCGTCACGCAGGTGACCATCCACCCGGCCGACACGCAGGTCGGTTCCGCCGGTTCCACGTCCGCCTCGCGGCAGACGTACATGACCGGTGGCGCCGTGAAGAACACCTGCGAGGCCGTCCGCGAGGCGGCCCTGGAGATCGGCCGCCGCAAGAACGGGTCCTACCACCCCGCGTGGGCGACCGCCGAGCTGCTCCTCGAAGGCGGCAAGGTCGTCACCGACGGCGGAGAGGTCCTCGCGGACCTGGCCGACATCCTGGAGGGCGAGGACGCGATCGACCTGGAGCTGGAGTTCCGGCACCGGCCGACCGTCGCCTTCGACCTGAAGACCGGCCAGGGCGACGGCCACGTCCAGTACACCTTCGCCGCGCACCGCGCGGTGGTCGAGGTGGACACCGAGCTCGGCTTGGTCAAGGTCGTCGAGCTGGCGACCGCGCAGGACGTCGGCAAGGCCCTGAACATGCTCTCCGTGGTCGGCCAGATCCAGGGTGGCACCACCCAGGGCCTGGGCGTCGCGATCATGGAGGAGATCATCGTGGACCCGAAGACCGCGAAGGTGCGCAACCCCTCCTTCACGGACTACCTGATCCCGACCATCCTCGACACCCCGACCATCCCGGTCGACGTCCTGGAGCTCGCCGACCCCAACGCGCCGTACGGCCTGCGCGGGATGGGCGAGGCCCCCACCCTCTCGTCCACCCCGGCCGTCATCGCGGCGATCCGGGCGGCGACCGGTCTGGAGATCAACAAGACGCCGATCCGTCCGGAAGCCCTCACCGGCACCCTCTAGGACGGCCGGGTCCGGGGGCCGCGAGGCCCCGCCGCAAGGCCCCCGGCCCCCCCACAGACTCTCCGGGCGGTGTGACACCGGGAACGTCACACTTCCTGTCGCACCGCCCGGAGCCAGAAGTCCGGAGTACGAAAAGACCGCACCGCTCGCGGTCCGTCCCACCGGCAGTACCCCCACGGAACACCTGGTGGCCCCGGCACCCCGGAGCCGCCGCCAGCACCACACCAGTACCGCAGAACCCCCGCAGTACCCGCAGTACACGCAGTGCATTTCGCGTCGCCTCGGGCCGTCACCCCGGGTCGTGCAGCCAAACGGAGTTTCCCAAATCCCGCGTCTCCAATCTCCATGCGGGTGCCCCTTTGAACCTTGGGAGTTAGGCACCATGACCCAGTCGTCTGTAGAGCCCAAGACCACCGCGGAAGAGGCCGGCGACGGCTCTCGCACCCCCGCCGGGCGTTCTTGGCTCGACCGGTACTTTCACATCACGCACAGAGGTTCCAACGTCGGCAATGAGATTCGTGGCGGAGTCACGACCTTCATGGCCATGGCGTACATCCTCTTGCTCAACCCGCTGATCCTCTCCGGCAAGGACGTCGCCGGAGACACCATGAGCCAGAAGGCCCTCATCACCGCCACGGCCTTCGCCGCGGCCCTCACCACGCTCCTCATGGGCTTCGTCGGCAAGGTCCCGCTGGCCCTGGCCGCGGGCCTGTCGGTCTCCGGCGTGCTCTCCTCGCAGGTCGCCCCCCAGATGACCTGGCCGCAGGCCATGGGCATGTGCGTGATGTACGGCGTCGTGATCTGTCTCCTGGTCGTCACCGGCCTCCGAGAGATGATCATGAACGCGATCCCCCTCGCGCTCAAGCACGCGATCACCATGGGCATCGGCATGTTCGTCGCCCTGATCGGCCTGGTGAAGGCGGGCTTCGTCGGCAACGGCGGGGAGTTCGCTCCGCCGGTCCAGCTCGGTGCGATCGGCCAGCTCTCCGGGTGGCCCGTCCTGATCTTCTGCATCACCCTGCTCACCATCTTCATGCTGCAGGCCCGCAAGGTCCGCGGCGCGATCCTCATCGGCATCGTCGGCGGCACCGTGATCGCCGCGATCGTCAACGCCGTCGCCGACGTGGACGCCAAGGCCTGGCGCAACGGTCCGCCCACCCTGAACGGCTCCGCCGTCTCGATGCCGGACTTCTCGCTCTTCGGCGAGGTCTCCTTCGGCGGCTGGGGCGAGGTCGGGGCCATGACGGTCGGCATGATCGTCTTCACCCTCGTGCTCGCCGGCTTCTTCGACGCGATGGCCACCATCATCGGCGTCGGCACCGAGGCCAAGCTGGCCGACGACAAGGGCCGCATGCCGGGCCTGTCGAAGGCGCTGTTCATCGACGGTGCCGGCGGTGCCATCGGCGGCCTGGCCGGCGGTTCCGGCCAGACCGTGTTCGTCGAGTCCGCCACCGGCGTCGGCGAGGGAGCCCGTACGGGCCTCGCCTCCATCGTCACCGGCCTCTTCTTCGCCGCCTGCCTCTTCTTCACCCCGATCACGCAGATCGTCCCGGGTGAGGTCGCCTCCGCGGCCCTGGTCGTGATCGGCGCGATGATGATGCAGAACGCCCGCCACGTGGACTGGGCCGACAGCGCGACCGCCATCCCGGTCTTCCTGACCGTGGCGATCATGCCCTTCACGTACTCGATCACCGCGGGTGTCGCCGCCGGTGTGATCTCCTACGTGGCCATCAAGATCGCACAGGGCAAGGCCCGCGAGATCGGTGCCTTCATGTGGGCACTGACCATGATCTTCGTGATCTTCTTCGCGGAGCACCCCATCGAGGCATGGCTCGGGGTGAAGTAAGGCGGGGCCGGTGATCCGGCCCTGACCCTCCACGCATCCGATACTGGTAACCGAACCCCTCCGAGGAGGCCGCAATGCTGGACATCGCCGAAGAACTGAACCGGTGGGTCGAGCAGGGACGTGACTTCGCCGTCGCCACCGTGGTGGCGGTCGGCGGGAGCGCGCCCCGGCAGCCCGGAGCCGCACTCGCCGTCGACAGCGAGGGCACGGCCATCGGATCGGTCTCCGGCGGATGCGTGGAGGGCGCGGTGTACGAGCTGTGCCGGCAGGCGCTGGAGGACGGCGAGACCGTCCGGGAGCGCTTCGGGTACAGCGACGACGATGCCTTCGCCGTTGGCCTGACCTGCGGCGGGATCATCGACATCCTCATCACCCCGGTTCCGGTGGGATCCCCCGGGCGGGAGGTGTTCGCGGCCGCGCTGGCGGCGGCCTCCCGCGGGGAGGCGGCGGCGGTGGCCCGGATCGCGGAGGGTCCGGCCGAGCTCCTGGGCCGCGCCGTGCTCGTCCGGGGCGAGGGCGGCCACGAGGGCGGTTTCGGGGGCCACCCCGAGCTGGACCGCACCATCGCCGAAGAGGCCCGCGCCATGCTCGACGCCGGCCGCACGGGCGTACTGGAGATCGGCGCCGACGGCCGGCTCTGCGGCGAGCCGCTGAAGGTGCTCGTCGAGTCCAGCGTCCCGCCGCCGCGGATGATCGTCTTCGGTGCGATCGACTTCGCGTCCGCCCTGGTGCGGATCGGCAAATTCCTCGGCTACCACGTGACCCTGTGTGACGCCCGGCCCGTTTTCGCGACGAAGAACCGTTTCCCCGAGGCGGACGAGATCGTCGTCGAATGGCCGCACCGCTACCTGGAGGCCCAGTCCTCGGCGGGCTCGGTCGACGGCCGGACCGTCCTGTGCGTGCTCACCCACGATGCGAAGTTCGACGTGCCGCTCCTGGAGCTGGCCCTCAAACTGCCCGTCGCCTACGTCGGCGCCATGGGCTCCCGCCGCACCCACGAAGACCGCAACAAGCGGCTCCGGGACGTCGGCGTGACCGAGCTGGAGCTGGCCCGGCTGCGCTCCCCGATCGGCCTGGACCTCGGCGCCCGCTCCCCGGAGGAGACCGCGCTGTCCATCGCCGCCGAGATCGTCGCGAACCGCCGCGGCGGTTCGGGCGCGGCCCTCACCGGAGCGCACATACCGATCCACCCCGACACCTCGAAGAGCGTGATCGGCCGGATCGGCTCGGTCGCCTGAAGGGCGGCGCCGGAAAGGCGCTGGAGGACGACTTGGGGCGTGACTCCGTGGGGGTTGCGCCCTTTCGCCGTCCCGCCTATTTTACCGGCCGGTAACAGCGCCTTCCTTTAACGGAGTTGAGCGGATGTCCCGGACCGAACGCACCGCCCGCACGGCACGCACCGCCCGCACCCCCGTCCGTACGCTCCTCGCCGGCTGTGCGCTGGTCGCGGCCTCGCTGGCGGGGGCGCCGGCGTCGGCATCCGCCGCCGCCCCGGGCTCCGCCCCCGGCAACCGCGAAGTGCTGTTCGTCGGGAACAACTGGGAGGGCACCGCCGATGTGCTCGCCTCCACCGGCGACCTCGCCAAGGTCGGCCGGCTCAACATGATCCCCGACAAGGAGGAGCGGCTCCGGGAGATCTACCTCAACCCGGTCAAGCTCGCCTTCTTCCTCGGCATCCGGGCCGGCGCGGGCGAGGGCCACGACCAGTTCGTCGACGACATGTACACCACCCCCGACGGCTCCGCCGTGGTCGCCTCCCGCCCCAGCTTCGCCGACGTCGTCTCGATCGACGTGCGCACGGGCCGGATCAACTGGCGCTTCCCCGTCTCCGGCTACCGCTCCGACCACATGGCGGTCTCGCCGGACGGCACCCGGGTCGCGGTCTCCGCCTCCACCGCCAACACCGTGCACGTCCTCGACATCGCCACCGGACGGCAGCTCGGCTCCTTCCCGACCGGCGACAAGCCGCACGAGAACACCTTCAGCCGAGACGGCCGCTTCCTGTGGAACAGCTCCATCGGGGATGTGACCTCCGCCCTCGACGCGCCGTGGCTGGACTGGACGAAGGGCGACCGGAAGATCACCGTCGTCGACGCGCAGACCTTCCGCACGGTCCGCGTGATCGACATGCGCGAGCGGCTGGACGCCTTCGGCCGCCCGGACCTGTCCGACGCCGTCCGGCCGATGTCCTTCAGTCCCGACGAGTCGAAGCTCTACTTCCAGGTGTCCTTCTTCAACGGTGTCGTCGAGTACGACGTGGCCACCGACCGGATCACCCGGATCAAGGAGCTCCCGCGCAATCCCGCCACCAACGCGGACCGCACCACCTGGGTCAACGACTCCCGCCACCACGGCATGTCCATGAGCCCGGACGGGACCAAGCTCTGCGTCGCGGGCACCATGGACGACTACGCCACCGTCGTGGACCGCGCCTCCCTCACCGAGGGGCCGCCGGTGCCCGCCGACAAGCCGTACTGGGCCACCGTCGACGGGGACGGCACGGCGTGCGTGATCTCCGAGAGCGGCGCCGACCGGGTCACCGCCATCGACTTCGCCACCGGGACCAAGCGGGTGTCCGTCCCCGTCGGTGACCACCCGCAGCGCGTCCGTCTCGGCCACGTCCCGACGGGCTGGACGGGCCCGCAGTAGCGGCGCCCCCCGGCCACCCCGGTCCATATGGGGTGACCGGTCCGCGATGACCGATTAGTCTCCCGATCATGGTGGACATCCGTGAGGTACCCGAAGCCGACATCGACCGTGCTCTGGAGCTCGCGTACCTGGTCTTCCACGACCGCCCCGAACCGGAGGGCCGCGAACGCCACCACGCCCTCCTGCGCCACTGCGCACGGCTGGGGGCCTACGACGGGGACGCGCTGGTCGGGTTCATGGCCGCGCACGACTTCCGGCTCTCGGTGCCCGGGGCGGATCTGCCCTGCCCCGGGCTCACCTTCGTCGGCGTCGCCCCCACCCACCGCCGCCGCGGCGTGCTCACCGCGCTGATGGACGAGCAGCTGCGGCGGACGGGGGCGGCGGGCAGCCCGATCGCCGCCCTGTGGGCCTCCGAATCCGCCATCTACGGCCGCTTCGGCTACGGTTCGGCCACCCAGGGCGCCACCATCGAGATCGACTCGACGCGGCCGCTGGCCCTGCGCATCACCCCGGACCCGCGCCCGCTGCGACTGGTCGACCCCCAGGACGCGCTCGGGGTGATCGGGCCGTACCACGAGGCCGCCCGCGCCGGGCGGGCCGGCCGCCCGACCCGCGACGCGGAGCGCTGGAACGAGTCCTGGCTCTGCGAACAGGACGAGGAGGACGAGGAGTTGGGCCCGCCCCGGATCATCGTCCTCGGCGATCCGGGCGAGCCGATCGCGGGGTACGTGCTCTACCGCACGAAGCACGAGGCCGACGGCGGCCCCGCCCGCAGCCCCGGCCTGGTCCGCGTCGACGAACTGGAGGCGGACACCCCGGCGGTGGCCGCCGCCCTGTGGGACTGCCTGGCCGGCCTCGACCTGACCGGCAAGGTCTCCGCGTGGGGCCGGCCGCTGGACGACCCGCTGCTCCGGTTCGCCGCCGACCGGGACCAGGTCAGGGTCACCGCCCAGTTCCCGGCGCTCTGGTTGCGCCTGGTCGACGTACGGGCGGCGCTGGCCCGGCGGGCCTGGGCCGCGCCGGTGGAGATGGTGCTGGAGGTGGCCGACGTACGGCTGCCCGCGAACGCGGGGCGCTTCCGGCTGAAGGCGGGGCAGGGCGGGGCGACGTACGAACGCGCCGCGGCCCCCGCCGACCTGGAGCTCGACGTACGGGACCTCGCGGCCTGCTACCTGGGCGGGACCCGGGTCGCCGAGCTGGTCGCCGCCGGGCTGGTCGCGGAGCGGACCCCCGGCGCGGCGGCGGCCCTGGACGCGGCCCTGCACACGCCCCTGCTGCCGCACACGGCGGACGAGTTCTGAGGCGCGCGCTGCGCCGCCGTGTCGGCGGCGGCGGGGTGCGGTGGCGGGGGTGCGGTGGCGGAGACGGGCGAGCGGACCGCCCCCACCACCGGGCTCCGCGGGATCAGGCGGGCAGCGAGATCCGGGCCGCCGCCATGCCGAACGAGGAGCTCCAGCCGAGCCGCGCCCCCGGGCCCCGGCCGGCGGTCTTCGGGTGCAGGTCCTCGTCGCGGTAACGGCTCACGCTCCGGTGCCAGTTGAGGACCGCGGCCATCCAGTCCTCCAACTCCCGTACGTACGCGTCGAGCGAGGCCCGCGCCTCCTGTCCGAGGCCGTAGTCCTCGTACAGCACCGGTAGTTGGTGGTCGCGGATGTGCTCGAACTCCTTGGTTCGCTGCACCATCAGGTCGGCGACGATCGCGAAGGCCGGCGGGTAGTCGATGTCGAAGAAGTTCTGGGTGACGAGGACGTGGTTGTGCACCTCGCCCTCTACCTCGATCTCCTTCTGGTAAGAGAAGAGGTCGTTGGTGATGCACCCGACGTCCGCCGCCGCGCTCTCCAGCGAGCGCATCACCCCGTCCCGGTGGACCTCGGGCGGGACGCCGTCGCCCTCGTGGCCGAACTTGGCCAGGAACATCGTCAGGTACGAGCCGAACGTGAAGCGGCGCATCTCCGCGTAGTCGACCGGGTCCGGGATCCGGTTCATGACGGCGTTGCCGATCTCCCAGACCCAGCTGTCCAGCATCCCGATGACGTGCCCGCGAAATTGCGCGCGCATCGCGGAGCTCATCCCCGCGACGGTCCGGGCCCACAGGTCCTTCAGGCTCCGCTCCATCGCGGTGACCGGCTCCGGGGCCCCGGCCGGGTCGACCGGGATCATGGAGATCAGCCGGTCCGTCGTCGCCCGGGCCGCGCCGGGGGACTTCGAGCCGGCGAACACCTTGGGGTAGTAGTCGTCGGCGTACGTGCCCCAGGTCAGCCACTGCGCGCTCAGGCACAGGGCCTCGGCCGTGGCGTCGGGGTCGATGCCCGCCGAGCACAGGGCGAAGTCCATGCCGACCAGCTTGTCCTCGTCCCAGATGTCGGAGCCGGGATCGCCGGGCTGCGCCTGGAGCAGGCCCATCTCCCGGGACCAGACCACCAGTTCGCGGCGGGCCCGGTCCAGGTGCGGGCTGAGGGTGAGGGGGAAGGGCATGTAGAAGTCGGGCAGCAGCGAGGGGCCCACCTTCCGGAACGGGACGTGCGTGAAGCTGCGGCGGCGCAGCTCCATGGCGCGGGGGTTGAGCAGCGAGCGCAGGTCGAGGGCGGCGGTGCCCCGCCCGCTGGGCAGGAACGGCAGGGTGAGCGGGGCCGCGCCGGCCGCCTTGGCCTCCCCGTTCATGTAGCGGCTGGAGACCATGTGCCACTCGTGGCCGCCGGACTGCCAGTCCTGGAGGCCCTTCGCGTACGCGAGTACGGACGCCATCTCGACGGGGTCGAGACCGTGCTGGGCGGCGAGCGCGGGGACCTCGGCGAGGGCCGTGTACTCGAACTGCTGGAGCCGCGAGGTCAGCAGGTCGTTCGACAGGTCGGCGGCCTCCTGGGTGGTGCAGTCCAGGAAGGTCTCCAGGACCAGGACGGCGTTGGAGAGTTCGCCCTCCTGCTCCACCTCGCGCTGGTACGAGAAGATGTCGTTGCGGATGTGCACCGCGTCGGAGAACGCGTCGCGGAGCACTTCGAGCGGGCGCGCGTGCGCCACCCGGGCCGGCACCTCGGCGGACACGTACTCGATCAGCCCGGCCGACCAGGGGGCGCCGCCGACCTTGCGGCGCATCTCGATGTATTCGAGCGGGTTGGCCACGCGGCCGATGTTGATGTTGTGGAGCTCCCACATCGACTCGTTGAGGAGGTTCCGCGTCGACTCGGAGAACCGTTCCCTCCAGTCCATCGACATCGCCGGCACGGTGCGCGACCACAGGTCTTTGAGGCCCGCCTCGACCGGGTTCGCCGGCTCGGGGAACCCGTCGGCGAGGTCCATCGGCATGAAGGCGGCCAGCCCGTCGAGGTACTTCTTGGCGCCCTCGCGGTCCTGGGTTCGCTTGTAGACCTCCAGGAAGTGATCGTCGAAGAAGAAGACCCACACGTACCAGTCGGTGACCAGGTCCAGCGCGTCGCCGCCGCAGTCGGGGTGGGTGTACGAGCACAGCAGCGCGTAGTCGTGCGAGTCGAGGTCCCGCTCGTCCCAGACGCCGGACCCCTCCAGCATCCCGAAGCCGCGGGCCCACTGCTTGGTGTGCGCTCGCGCGGCCTCCAGGTGGGGGTTCAGGCGCGCCGGATACGGCACATAGAAATCCGGCAGGTGAAACGGCTGTGTCACGGCGGGCGGGACCTTTCGTCCGAGGGCGCGGGGGCCCTTGCCTGCGGCCCCCCGCACGAGATCAGCACCCCTCTGCCCGTGCCGCCGCCGGGACGAGGAAGAGTTCACCGCTTCAGGTGACGGATGCCCCGTTCCGGGGCTCAGGTGCCTCATGGGGGATACGGGCACGAAGAATGCCGTCCGCCTCGCCCGGGGCAGGGGCGAGGCGGACGGCATCGGTGGTGCGGGGACTGCGGAGCGGACTACTCCGCTTCGGCCTCCAGGTTGCCTTCCGTGTCCAGGTAGACCTGGCGGAGGGATTCGAGGATCTGGGGGTCCGGCTTCTCCCACATGCCGCGGGACTCGGCCTCCAGGAGGCGTTCCGCGATGCCGTGGAGGGCCCAGGGGTTGGCCTCCTCCAGGAAGGCGCGGTTCTCCGGGTCCAGGACGTACGTCTCCGTCAGCTTGTCGTACATCCAGTCCGCCACCACGCCCGTCGTGGCGTCGTAGCCGAAGAGATAGTCGACCGTCGCGGCCAGCTCGAAGGCGCCCTTGTAGCCGTGGCGGCGCATCGCCTCGATCCACTTCGGGTTCACCACGCGGGCGCGGAAGACGCGGCTGGTCTCCTCGACCAGGGTCCGGGTCTTCACGGTCTCGGGACGCGTGGAGTCGCCGATGTACGCCTCCGGGGCCGTGCCGCGCAGGGCGCGGACCGTGGCCACCATGCCGCCGTGGTACTGGAAGTAGTCGTCCGAGTCGGCGATGTCGTGCTCGCGGGTGTCCGTGTTCTTCGCGGCCACCGTGATCCGCTTGTACGCGGTCTCCATCTCCTCGCGCGCCGCCCGGCCCTCCAGGCCGCGGCCGTACGCGTAGCCGCCCCAGACCGTGTAGACCTCCGCGAGGTCGGCGTCCGTACGCCAGTCGCGGGAGTCGATCAGCTGGAGGATGCCGGCGCCGTACGTGCCCGGGCGCGAGCCGAAGATACGGGTCGTCGCACGGCGCTCGTCACCGTGGACGGCCAGGTCGGCTTCCGCGTGGGCCCGGATGTAGTTCTGGTCCGCGGGCTCGTCCAGGCCCGCCGCCAGCCGGACCGCGTCGTCGAGCAGGCCGATGACGTGCGGGAACGCGTCCCGGAAGAAGCCCGAGATGCGGAGGGTGACGTCGATGCGGGGGCGCCCGAGTTCTGCGAGGGGGATCGCTTCGAGCCCCGTGACGCGGCGCGAGGCCTCGTCCCAGACCGGGCGGACGCCGAGCAGGGCGAGGGCCTCGGCGACGTCGTCGCCGGAGGTGCGCATCGCGCTCGTGCCCCACAGGGACAGGCCCACGGAGGCCGGCCACTCGCCGTTGTCCGTGCGGTAGCGGGTGAGGAGGGAGTCGGCCAGGGCCTGGCCCGTCTCCCACGCGAGGCGGGAGGGGACGGCCTTCGGGTCCACGGAGTAGAAGTTCCGGCCCGTGGGGAGGACGTTCACCAGGCCCCGCAGGGGGGAGCCCGAGGGGCCCGCCGGGACGAAGCGGCCGTCCAGGGCCGAGACCACGTGGGCGATCTCGTCCGTCGTGCCGGCCAGCCGCGGGACGACCTCGCGCGCGGCGAAGTCCAGTACGGCCGCCACGTCCGCCGAATGCCCGGCGGCGACCGAAGCCACCGCCTCCGGAGCCCAGTTCGCGTCCTCCATCGCCTGGACCAGCGCGCGGGCCGCCTCCTCCGCCTCGTCGGCGGTCGTCCGGGTGGCCGCGGACTCGTCCAGGCCGAGCGCCTCGCGCAGGCCGGGCAGGGCCGTCGTACCGCCCCAGATCTGGCGGGCGCGCAGGATCGCGAGGACCAGGTTGACCCGGGCCTCGCCGGTCGGCGCGCCGCCCAGGACGTGCAGGCCGTCGCGGATCTGGGCGTCCTTGACCTCGCACAGCCAGCCGTCGACGTGCAGCAGGAAGTCGTCGAAGCCGTCGTCGTCCGGGCGCTCCGCCAGACCCAGGTCGTGGTCGAGCTTCGCGGCCTGGATCAGCGTCCAGATCTGGGCGCGGATGGCCGGCAGCTTCGCCGGGTCCATCGCGGAGATCTGCGCGTATTCGTCGAGGTGCTGCTCCAGGCGCGCGATGTCGCCGTACGACTCCGCGCGCGCCATCGGCGGCACCAGGTGGTCGACCAGGGTGGCGTGCACGCGGCGCTTGGCCTGGGTGCCCTCGCCCGGGTCGTTGACCAGGAACGGGTAGATCAGCGGCAGGTCGCCGAGCGCGGCGTCCGGCGCGCAGGCCGCGGACAGCCCGGCGTTCTTGCCCGGCAGCCACTCCAGGTTGCCGTGCTTGCCCAGGTGGATCATCGCGTCGGCGCCGAAGCCGCCGTCCTCCGCGCGCGCCTGGATCCAGCGGTACGCGGCCAGGTAGTGGTGCGAGGGCGGCAGGTCCGGGTCGTGGTAGATCGCGATCGGGTTCTCGCCGAAGCCGCGCGGGGGCTGGATCAGGATGAGCAGGTTCCCGCGGCGCAGGGCCGCGAGGACGATGTCGCCCTCCGGGTTGGCCGAGCGGTCCACGAACATGTTGCCCGGGGCCTCACCCCAGTGCTGCTCCACGCTGCCGCGCAGCTCGGCGGGGAGCTCGGCGAACCACCGCTTGTAGTCGGCGGCCGGGATCCGGACCGGGTTGCGGGCCAGCTGCTCCTCGGTCAGCCAGTCCTGGTCGTGGCCGCCGGCCTCGATCAGGGCGCGGATCAGCTCGTCGCCGTCGCCCGAGACGAGGCCCGGGATGTCCTCGACGGGGCCGAAGTCGTAGCCGCCCGCGATGAGGGTGCGCAGCAGTTCCACGGCGCTGGCCGGGGTGTCGAGGCCGACCGCGTTGCCGATGCGGGAGTGCTTGGTCGGGTACGCGGAAAGGACGAGCGCGACCTTCTTGTCGCGGCGCGCGATGTGCCGCAGCCGGGCGTGCCGCACGGCGATGCCGGCGACGCGGGCGGCGCGCTCGGGGTCGGCCACGTACGCCGGCAGCCCGTCCTCGTCGAACTCCTTGAAGGAGAACGGGACGGTGATCAGGCGGCCGTCGAACTCGGGTACGGCGACCTGCGTGGCGGCGTCGAGCGGGGACAGGCCCTCGTCGTTCTCCTCCCAGGCGCTGCGCGAGCCGGTCAGGCACAGGGCCTGCAGAACCGGGACGCCGAGGCCGGCGAGCGCGCCCGCGTCCCAGGACTCGTCGTCGCCGCCGGCCGAGGCCGTCGCGGGCTTGGTGCCGCCGGCCGCGAGCACCGTGGTGACGATCGCGTCCGCCGACTCCAGCTCGGCGATCAGCTCCGGCTCGGGGGCGCGCAGGGAGGACACGTACAGGGGTACGGGGGTGCCGCCGGTCTCCACGATCGCGTCGCACAGGGCGTGCACGAAGGCGGTGTTGCCGCTCATCTGGTGGGCGCGGTAGTAGAGCACCGCGATGCGCGGCCCGTACGGGCGCACCGGGGTGCGCTCCAGGGGGCCCCAGGTGGGCGCCGCGGCGGGCGGCTCGAAGCCGTGGCCGGTGAGCAGCACGGTGTCGGAGAGGAACCGGGCCAGCTGGTCCAGGTTGGCGGGGCCGCCGTGGGCGAGGTAGCCGTGCGCCTCGGCCGCGATGCCGATCGGGACCGTCGAGGCCTCCATCAGCTGGGCGTCCGGGGCCTGTTCGCCGGTGAGGACGACCACCGGGCGGGTCTGGGTCGGCGCCAGGAGCAGGTCGAGGCCTTCCTGCCAGGCGCGCAGGCCGCCGAGGAGGCGTACGACGACCAGGTCGACGCCGTCGAGCAGGGCGGGGAGGTCGTCGAGGGGAAGGCGGGAGGGGTTCGCGAACCGGTACGGCACGGGGCCGTCCGCGGCGGCGCGGGCGCTGAGCAGATCGGTGTCGGACGTCGACAGCAGCAGGATCATGCGGCGGCATGCCTTCCTCGGGGTTTCCGCGCCCCGGGCAGTGTGGACAGCGGGAGTTCCTGACTCACCCGGCGGATCGCTCCGCGGGGTTCACAGTGGCGGGACCGCGCCGGATTCGCACCGGGCTTCCTCCCAGCGGGCCACGTGGCTCCGCCGGTGGTCATCTTAGGTGGCGTTCTCCCTGGCCGGGAGTGGGGGTGGCCCGGGCGCGGGGAGCGGATCCGGGCAGGTCGGGCGGAGAGTGGGGCGCAGGGGGCGGGTGGTGACGGACACAGCTCGGGGTCGGGGAATCGTGGGTATGCTCGCCGCCATGCCGCCCCAGCCCCCTTCCGCCGCATCGCGGGACGAACCGGTCATACGTGACCGCGGTGACGCCTGCCCCGGTGCGCTGCGGCTGCACGCGGCGGACGACGGGCACCTGGCCCGGATCCGGATACCCGGCGGGATGCTCGACGCGGACGCGGCCCTGCTGCTGGCCGATGCGGCGGACCGGCTCGGCGACGGGCACATCGACCTCACCTCGCGCGGCAACGCGCAGCTGCGCGGACTCGGTGCGAGCTGCGGCGGCGAGCTGCAGGCCGTGCTCGTGCGCGCCGGGCTGCTGCCCGCGCCCACCCACGAGCGGGTCCGCAACATCGTCGCCTCGCCGCTGACCGGCCTGGACCGGCGCGGCCTGCCCGACGTGGCGCCCTGGGTCGCGGAGCTGGACCGGCTGCTGTGCGCGAGCGCGCCGGCGGCCGGACTGTCCGGACGCTTCCTGTTCGCCCTCGACGACGGCCGCGGGGACGTGACCTCGCTCGCCGCCGATGTGAACCTGGCGGCCCTCCGGGACGGGGGCCGGGCCCTGCTGTGGACCGCCGGCGCGGCGGACGCCCTGCTCGTGGCCGCCGCCGATGCGCCGCGGGCCGCGCTCGTCGCGGCCTCGTACTTCCTCGACGCCGTCCGCCGGGCCGGCACCCGGGCCTGGCGGGTCGCCGAGCTGCCCGCCGAACAGGCGCTGCGTTCCGATGAGTTGGGTGCTCGGCTGGCCGCCGCCGGCATCTCCGCCTCCGTCGTACGGGGGCCGGCCGCCCTGCGCGGACCGGCACCCGAACCCGGCGTGGTCGACGGCCCCGACGGCGCCGCGGCGCTGAGCGTGTTCGCGCCGCTGGGGCGCCTGACCACCGCGCAGTGGCGCCGGCTGGCCGGGCTCACGGGCCGGCTCCGCCTGACCCCCTGGCGCGGGATCGTCGTCCCCGGCCTGCCCGCCCACGCCGCCGGCGGCGCGCTCGCCGGGCTCGCCGGGGCCGGGCTGGTGACCGGCGCCGACGATCCCTGGCGGTCCGTCACCGCCTGCACGGGGCAGCCCGGTTGCGCGAAATCCCTGGCGGACGTACGCGCCGACGCGCGTGCCGTCGTAGCGCAGCAGGGGCAGGCGCAAGTCCAGGCCCAGGACCAGGACCAGGCCCAGGACCAGACGCACGCGCCCGTGGAGGCGACCCGCCCGCTGCCCGTGCACTGGTCCGGCTGCGAACGCCGGTGCGGGCACCCCCGCGGCACCGCCTGGGCGGACGTGGTCGCCACCGCCGACGGGTACGACCTCTGCGCGCCCGGCCGAGCCCCGCGCCGCGGTGTCCCGGCCTCCGAACTTCCCGCGGCCCTCGCGGCCGTACGCCGCACCACCTCCCACGACGCAGCGAAGAAATGAGCGAGTACACAGTGTTCGAGTACGAGAAGGACGGCGCGGCGATCTACCGCCAGTCCTTTGCCACGATCCGCGCCGAGGCGGACCTCTCCGGGCTGCCCGCCTCCGTCGCCCAGGTCGCGGTGCGCATGATCCACGCCTGCGGAATGACCGACCTGCCCCAGGACCTCGGCTACACCCCGGACGTCGTGCTCCGCGCGCGGGCCGCACTGAACGCGGGCGCGCCGATCCTCTGCGACGTGCAGATGGTCGCCAGCGGCGTCACCCGCAAGCGGCTGCCCGCCGGCAACGAGGTGATCTGCACCCTCTCCGACCCCGCCGTGCCGGCCCTCGCCGCCGAGATGGGCACCACGCGCAGCGCCGCGGCCCTCGAAGTCTGGCGCGACCGCGGCCTGCTGGAGGGCTCCGTGATCGCCGTCGGCAACGCGCCCACCGCGCTGTTCCGGCTGCTGGAGATGATCGAGGAGGGCGCCCCGCGCCCCGCCGCCGTCATCGGCGTCCCGGTCGGCTTCATCGGCGCCGCCGAGTCCAAGGACGCGCTCGCCGCCCACGGCTCCGGGCTCGACCACCTGATCGTGCGCGGCCGGCGCGGCGGCAGCGCCATCGCGGCCGCCGCCGTCAACGCGATCGCGAGCGAGGAAGAATGAGCACGGGAACGACCTCCGGGAAGCTGTACGGCGTCGGGCTCGGTCCCGGCGACCCCTCCCTGATGACACTGCGGGCCGTCGAGGTGATCGCCGAGGCGCAGGTCGTCGCGTACCACAGCGCCCGCCACGGCCGCTCGATCGCCCGCTCGATCGCCGCGAAACACCTGCGCGCCGACCACATCGAGGAGCCGCTGGTCTATCCGGTCACCACCGAGACCACCGACCACCCCGGCGGCTACCAGGGGGCGATGGAGGAGTTCTACGAGGAGTCCGCCGCCCGGCTGGCCGCGCACCTCGACGCCGGCCGGACCGTCGCCGTGCTCGCCGAGGGGGACCCGCTCTTCTACGGCTCGTACATGCACATGCACAAGCGGCTCGCCGACCGGTACGAGGCCGAGGTGATCCCCGGTGTGACCTCGGTGAGCGCCGCCGCGGCCCGCCTGGGCACCCCGCTCGTCGAGGGCGAGGAGGTGCTGACGATCCTGCCCGGCACCCTGCCGGAGGAGGAGCTCACCGCCCGCCTCGCCGCCACCGACTCGGCGGTCGTGATGAAGCTCGGCCGTACTTTCCCCGCCGTACGCCGGGCCATGGAGGGCAGCGGCCGGCTGGCGGAGGCCCGGTACGTGGAGCGCGCCACCATGGCGGGGGAGCGGACCGGCGTCCTCGCCGACACCGACCCCGACAGCGTCCCGTACTTCGCCGTCGCCGTGGTGCCCAGCCGCGTCGGCAACCCGGGCAGCGTGCCGTCCGGCCCCGGCGGGGTCGTGGTCGTCGGCACCGGCCCGGCCGGACCGCTCTGGCTCACCCCCGAGACGCGGCGGGCGCTGGCCGACGCCGAGGTGCTCGTCGGGTACACCACGTACCTGGACCGGGTCCCCGTGAAGCCGGGCCAGGTGCGGCACGGCTCCGACAACAAGGTCGAGTCGGAGCGCGCCGAGTTCGCGCTCGACCTCGCCCGCCGCGGCAAGCGCGTGGCCGTGGTCTCCGGCGGCGACCCCGGCGTGTTCGCCATGGCCACCGCCGTGCTGGAGGTCGCCGGGCAGCCGGAGTACAAGGACGTGCCCGTACGGGTCCTGCCGGGGGTGACCGCCGCCAACGCGGCGGCCGCCGCGGCCGGAGCCCCGCTCGGCCACGACTACGCCACCATCTCCCTGTCGGACCGGCTCAAGCCCTGGGAGGTCATCGCGGAGCGGCTGCGCGCCGCCGCCGCGGCGGACCTGGTGCTCGCCCTGTACAACCCGGGCTCGCGCAGCCGGACCTGGCAGGTGGCCCAGGCCAAGGAGCTTCTGCTGGAGCTGCGTTCGGAGCAGACGCCGGTGGTCGTCGCGCGGGACGTCGGCGGCCCCGAGCAGTCGGTCCGCGTCCTCCCGCTCGGCGAACTGGAGCCGTCCGAGGTGGACATGCGCACGATCCTGCTGATCGGTTCCTCGCAGACCCAGGTCACGGACCGCCCGGACGGCTCCCGCGTGACGTGGACCCCGCGCCGCTACCCGGAGGCCTGACCGGCCGGCCGGGCGGCCCCCCTCAGCACTGCCAGAGGAACGCCGCCCGGCCGCAGGGCTCGCAGGCGTGCGCATAGGCGCTGCCGGAGCCGAAGTTGGGGGCGGTGAGGGGGTCCGGACCCTCCTCCAGCCGGGCGACGAACTCCATCGGCCCGCCGCAGTCCGGGCAGTCGGGCGTCTCGTCGTTCTGAAGCCAGTCGGGGGCGCCGCCGAGCTGTCCGAGGACGTGGCGCGTCGGGCGACCGCTCCGCTCGGACCAGGCCTTGGAGGCGGCCCGGTACTGCGGCTCGGCCACCGCCACCGCCCTGACGGTACGGACCGCGCCGAGCTGCCGAACGTCCTCGTCGTCCTCGTCGTGGTCTCCGTCGTCCTCGTCCTCGTCGTCGCCCCCGTCGCCCCCGTCGTCCTCGTCCTCTGAGGTGGGGAGTGCGGGCAGCGGTACCGGCACCAGCCCGGTCGGCGGGAAGAGGTAGGCCCTGTTGCCGCCGGCCGTTGCGCTCCACTCCTGGCAACTGCCCGGATCGTTCGCGCACATGAAGACGGCGAGGACCCCGCGCCCGCCGTCGAGGACCAGCTGCGCGATGAACTGGAGCGGCCCGGAGCAGGTCGTACAGGTGGGCCACCGCGTGCCGGCGGGAGCCAGCGGAAGGCCGCCGATGCGGGTGACCGGGGCATCGGGTGCGGCGGAGCCGTCGTGGATCAGCAGAGTGGTGGTGCTCATGCGGACGAGAGTAGGAGACCCCTGTGACAACGGCCGGGCGGGGTCTGCGGGGTGGGCGGGGGCGTGCGGAGCGCGTGCCCCTCGGGGCCCGTTCGCCCTTCCTACCCCGGGGTTGCCGCGAGCCACTCCACGGCCGCCTCCGGGCCCTGCGCCTCCGCGACGCCTGCCGGGACGGGGGGCCTGCGGACCACCAGGACCGGGATGCCGGCCTCGCGGGCCGCGGTGAGCTTGGGGGCGGTCGCGGAGCCGCCGCTGTCCTTGGTGACCAGGACGTCGATCCGGTGCCGGGCCAGCAGCTCCCGCTCGCCGTCCAGGGTGAACGGCCCCCGGGCGAGCAGGACTTCGAGTCGCGGCGGCACCGGAGCGTCCGGCGGGTCCACCGAGCGCACCAGGAACCAGGTGTGGGCCAGGTGCGCGAACGTGTGCAGGCCCATGCGGCCGGTGGTCAGGAAGGCCCGGGCGCCGAGCTCCGGCAGCCGCAGCGCCGCCCCGGCGAGCGAGTCGGCGAAGTGCCAGTCGTCGCCGGGGCCGGGGGACCAGCCGGGGCGGCGCAGCGCCAGCAGCGGGACCCCGGTGAGCGCCTGCGCCTCGGAGGCGTGGAAGCTCATCCGTTCCGCGAACGGGTGGGTGGCGTCGACCAGGTGCGTCACGCCGTGGCCGGCGATCCAATCCGCGAGCCCGGCGCTCCCGCCGAAGCCGCCGATCCGCACCTCGCCGGGCGGCGGCACGGGCGCCGACACCCGGCCCGCCAGCGAGGTGGTCACGCGGTACGCCGGGTCGGACGCGAGCGCCTCCGCGAGCCGCCTGGCCTCCGTCGTACCGCCCAGGACCAGGACGTGGCGGGGCGGATCAGCAGACATGCCGGTCGCGTTCGGGGGAGTACAGGTGGCTGTCGCGGAACTGCTCGGCGCCGAGCGTACGGCCCACCACGATGACCGCGGTGCGGACCAGGCCCGCCTCCTTCACCTGGGCGGCGATGTCGGCCAGCGTGCCGCGCAGGATCAGCTCGTCGGGGCGGCTGGCCATCGCCACCACCGCCACCGGGCACTCGGCCCCGTAGTGCGGCAGCAGTTCGGCGACGACCCGGTCCACGTAGCGCGTGGCCAGGTGCAGCACCAGTAGCGCGCCGCTGCGGCCGAGCGTGGCCAGGTCCTCGCCGGGCGGCATCGGCGTGGCCTGCTGGGCGATCCGGGTCAGGATGACGGTCTGGCCGACGGTGGGGACGGTCAGCTCCCGCTTGAGGGCGGCGGCCGCCGCGGCGAACGCCGGGACACCGGGCACCACCTCGTACGGGATGCCCGCCGCGTCGAGCCGCCGCATCTGCTCCGCGACCGCGCTGAAGATCGACGGGTCGCCCGAGTGGAGCCGCGCGACGTCCGCGCCCGCCGCGTGCGCCCGTACGCACTCGGCGATGATCTCGTCGAGGTTCAGCTGCGAGGTGTCGACCAGGCGGGCGTCCGGCGGGCACTCGGCCAGCAGTTCGCGCGGGACCAGGCTGCCCGCGTACAGGCAGACCGGGGCGGCGGCCAGCGTCCGGGCACCGCGCACCGTGATCAGGTCGGCGGCGCCGGGGCCCGCGCCGATGAAGTACACGGTCATGTCGTCTCCTGGTCCGTTTCGTTCTGTTCGTGCGCTGCTGCTGTGGGATGGGCCGTGGGGTGGTCCGTGGGATCGGCCGTGGGGTGGTCCGTCCGCGGCCAGGGCTTCGTCACGGACCACTGGGTGACCGCCATCGCCTGCCGCCAGCCCGTGAAACCGCCGACCGGCGCCGCGTGTGCGACGGCCAGCTTGACCAGGTCGCCGCCGTGGCGCCGGTAGCGCTCGGTGAGGACCGCCTCCGACTCCAGGGTCACGGTGTTGACCACCAGCCGGCCGCCGGGGGCCAGCGCCGCCCAGGCCGCGTCCAGCAGGCCCGGCGCGGTCAGCCCGCCGCCGATGAACACCGCGTCGGGGGCCGGGAGCCCGGCCAGGGCCTCGGGCGCGGCGCCGGTGACCACGCGCAGCCCCGGGACGCCGAGCGCCTCCGCGTTGCGGGTGATGCGGCCCGCCCGCTCCGGGACGCGCTCCACGGCCACCGCCCGGCAGGAGGGGTGCGTCCGCATCCACTCGATGCCGATGGAGCCGGAGCCGCCGCCGATGTCCCACAGCAGCTCGCCGGGGGCGGGGGCGAGGGCGCACAGGGTCGCGGCCCGGACGTGGCGCTTGGTGAGCTGGCCGTCGTGCTCGTACGCGGTGTCGGGCAGGCCGGGGGTCGCGCCGAGCCGCGGGACGGCGCTGTGCCGGTCCCGGCGGCAGTCCACGGCCACCACGTTGAGGGGATCGCCGGGCGCGTGGTCCCAGCTGGACGCCTCTCCCTCGTACGTGTCCTCGCGCTCGGAGCCGAGCTGTTCCAGTACCCGCATCCGGCTCGGGCCGAAGCCCCGCTCTCGAAGCAGAGCGGCGATCTCGTGGGGGGTCGGTGCTCCGGCGCTGAGCACCAGCACCCGCCGCCCCTCGTACAGCGCGGCTGCGAGCCGGGCCACCGGGCGGCCGACCACCGTGACCACCTCGGTGTCCTCCACCGGCCAGCCCAGGCGGGCGCACGCGTACGAGACCGAGGAGGGGTGCGGGTGGACCCGCAGGGCGTCCGGACCGAGCTCCTCCGCCAGGGCCCGGCCGATCCCGTAGAACATGGGGTCGCCGCTGGCCAGCACCGCGATCCGGCGACCCGCGTGCTCGGCCATCAGCTTCGGCACGGCGGGCCGCAGCGGGCTCGGCCAGGCCACCCGCTCGCCCGCGCAGTCGCCGGCCGGCAGCAGGTCCAGCTGGCGCGGGCCGCCGATCAGCACCTCGGCCCCGGTCAGCGCGGACCGCGCGGCGGCGGTGAGCCCGGCCCAGCCGTCGGCGCCGAGGCCGACGACCGAGACGGGCAGGGGGGACGGCGGTGCGGAGCTCACTGCGCGGTACCTCGGGAACGGGAAGGGGAGCGGGCGGGTGGACCCGCAGCCTACTGGCCGGGGCACCGGCCCCCGGCTCCACCCCCGCGAAGGGGGAGGTCTACCCTCGGTAACCCCATGGTGACCGCACCGTGCAACCCACCGTCGCGAGGGAGCTCACATGTCTGGCTGGAACGCCGAGAACATCCCCGACCAGAGCGGCCGCACCGCCGTCGTCACGGGCGCCAACAGCGGCATCGGCTACGTCGCCGCCCGCGAGCTCGCCCGGCGCGGGGCCGACGTGGTGCTGGCCTGCCGCAGCTCGGCGCGCGGCCGGGCCGCGGTGGTCCGGCTGCGCTCCGAAGTCCCGGGCGCCGAGGTGGAGTTCATCCCCCTGGACCTGGCCGACCTGGCCTCCGTACGGGAGTTCGCCCACGTCCACGGGCAGCGCCGCCGCTCCCTCGACCTGCTGGTGAACAACGCGGGCGTGATGGCGCTGCCGTACGGGCGGACCGCCGACGGGTTCGAGACCCAGTTCGGGGTCAACCACCTCGGCCACTTCGCGCTGACCGGGCTGCTCCTGCCGCAGCTGCTGGCCGCGGCCCCCGGGGCCCGGATCGTCACCGTTTCCAGCGGGTTCCACGCGCTGGGCGACGTGGACCACGACGACCTGAACGGCGAGCACGGCTACCGGCGCTGGATCGCGTACGGCCGCTCCAAGACCGCCAATCTCCTCTTCACGCACGAGCTGGCCCGGCGGCTCGAAGCCGCCGGCTCCGGGATCGTCGCGGTCGCCGCGCACCCCGGCTACGCCTCGACCAACCTGCACGCTGGGGCCTCGCGGCAGGAGGGCCACCGGCCCATGTCGCGGCTGATGGGCCTCGGCGCCGCCGTCCTCGCCCAGTCCGCCGCCTCCGGCGCGCTGCCCACCCTGTACGCGGCCACCGCGCCGGGGGTGCGGCCCGACGCGTTCTTCGGGCCGCGGCTCGGCTGGCGCGGGGCGCCCGTCCGCTCCTGGCGGGCGAAGTGGACCCTGGACGACGCGTCCGGCGAACGGCTCTGGGCGGCCTCCGAGAAACTGACCTCCGTCCCGTACGGGTTCCCCGCCCACTGAGCGGGCCGCGCGACCCGGCCCCTCCGGCCGCGTCCGGGTACGGGCGCCCCCGCGTGAGCCCCCCGTCCGCCCCCGGGGTGCCTCGGGGCGCCCCGGGCGGGACCTGATCCGGCGCGCGGCCGGCGCGGGAGACTCGGCGCCATGGACGACGACACGGACAACCACCCAGAAGTCCACGAAGCCCACGATCACGCGGTGGTCCTCGGCGCAGGCCTGGCGGGGCTGCTGGCGGCGCGGGCGCTCGCCCAGCGGTTCGCGCGCGTGACCGTGGTGGAACGGGACGAACTGCCGGACGCCGGACCGGCCTTCCGGCCCGGCGTGCCGCAGTCCCGGCACGTGCACGTGCTGTGGTCGCGCGGCCTGGACCTGATGGAGGGGCTGCTGCCCGGGGTCACCCGCGAGCTGCTGGCGGCCGGGGCGGCCCTGATGGAGACGCCGCGCGACTTCCTGTGGCTGAGCCCGGCCGACTGGTTCCACCCGGTTCCCGGGTCCCGGATCCTGATCGGCAGCCGGGAGCTGATCGACTGGACGGTCCGCCGGGAGGTGCTGCGGGACGAGCGCATCCGGGTCCGCTCCGGATCGATGGCGACCGGGCTCGTCGCCGGGCCCGACGGCCGCTCGGTCACCGGGGTACGGCTGCGCGAGGGGGACCCGCTGCCGGCCCGCTTCGTGGTCGACGCGACCGGGCGGACCTCCCGGGCCCCGGCCTGGCTCGCCGCGCTCGGCCACCCGGCCCCGGCGACGACCCGTTACGACTCCCACCTCGGCTACTCCAGCCGCTACTACGAGATCCCGCCGGACCCGGCCCGCCGCTGGCAGGGGATCTACGTCCAGGGCCGCCCCGAGAACCCGCGCGGCGGCGTGCTGGTGCCCCTCGACGACGGCCGCTGGCTGGTGACGCTGACCGGCAACGGCGAACACGCCCCGCCGACCGGGGAGGAGGAGTTCCTCGACTTCACCCGGACCCTGCGCAGCCCGGTGCTGTACGACGCCATCCGCGACGCCAAACCCCTCTCCACGCCCACGGGTTACCGCAACACCGCCAACGAATGGCGCCACTTCGAGCGCCTCGACCGCTGGCCGGCCGGGTTCGTCGTCCTCGGCGACGCCGTCTGCCGGGTCAACCCCGTCTACGGGCAGGGGATGACGGTGGCCGCCCTCGCGGCGGACGCACTGGCCGGCGCCATCCGGGGTCTGGCCCCGCGGGAGATCGCCGCGGCCGCCCGCCGGATCCAGCGGCGCACGGCCGCCGCCTCCGACGTGGCCTGGCAGATCGCCACCAGCGAGGACATGCGGTACCCGGAGACCGAGGGGCCGCCGCCCGACCGGGCGACCAAGGTCTTGCAGGCCTACATGTCCCGGGTGATCGTGGGCGCCAACGCCGACCCCGAGATCTCCCGGCCCTTCTTCGGCGTGCTGTCGCTGGCGGTCTCGCCGAACGTCCTGCTGAGCCCGGGCACGGTGGTCCGGGTCCTGTCCAAGTGGCGGCTGCCGACGGCCCCGGAGACCGCCGACTACCCGCCGCACCACAAGGCCCCGGCGGATTCGGGGACATAGGACCCGACGGGGTGCGAGCCGTGTACCCGCCGTGTACCCGCCGCGTACCCGCCGTGAACGACCGCGCCGCGTCTAGCGCGCCGCCGCGGCGCGCTCGTACACGGCGCGTACCCCGTCGTCGAACAGGCTGCTGTACGAGGTCTTCTCGTCGCCGCCCCCGTCGCGGCCGCCGACCACCCCGATCAGGGTGTGCGCGTCGGTCAGCACCGGACCACCGCTCGTGCCGTCGGGTACGTCCGCGCAATCCAGCCGCAGCTGCGTGGGCCCGTCGGCACGGGCGGTGTTGAAGCACTCCACGGGGTACTCGGTGTCGTTCGGATAGCCCACGACCCGGGCCGGGGCGGGCAGTTCGGGCCCGAACCGGATCGTCTGCGCCCCGGTGACGTCCTCCAGCCGCTCGCCGGGGTGGCCCGGCCGGCGCATGCGGAGGAACGCCACGTCGTAGTCGGGGTCCTGGTCCTCGATCCAGCGGGGGTCCACGTCGATCCGGGTGGGCACCCACACCCCGTACGGGGCCCGGCCGTCCCGGTAGCCGGGGGCGAAGGCGAGGTTCGTACGGAAGCCGAAGACGCCGCGGTACACGCAGTGGGCGGCGGTGGCGATGAGGTCGCCGCCGGGGGCGTGGACGACGCTCGCCGAGCAGTGGTGGTCCTGGTCCGCGTCCTCACCGGGGGAGAACAGCGCCCCGATCGCGGGCTCCGCGGCGGCGGGCCGCGCGACCAGCGGGTCGGAGGGCCGCCAGCCGCCCGACCGCCAGCGCACGCCGGCCGGGGGGCCGACCGTGCCCTGCGCGGCCGGGCCGGATGCGGCGGGGCCCGGTGCGGCGGGATCCGGTGCTCCCGGGGACGCCAGGGCTCCCGGGGCTCCCGGGGCCGCCGGCGGGACCTCCCGCGCCGGGCCCTCCAGTACGGCCGCCGCCGCGCGGTCGGCCTGCCCGGCGTCCTGTACGTAGCTCCCCTCGCCGGCATCCCCGTCCGCCAGGTACGCCGCCACGCCGTGCAGCTTCCACAGGAGCCCGGCGCACCCCATCAGCACGGCGCAGCCGACGCCGACGAGCAGGGAGACCCGCACGACCCGCCCGCGAACCTTGGTGAACATGTGGTACTCCCGCCCGGAAACGCCGATCGCGTCCCGATCGCGTCCCGATCAGCGCGCCGACCGGCGTCCCGATCGGCTCCCTGTTCGACGGACGGCGTGAGGGCGCCAGTTCCGGGTCGGAACGTGTCCGTCCTCACAGCCGGGACGCCCGCCATCCCCCGTCCTTCCGCCCTTCACCCAACTGTCCTACTCTCCCGCCGAGTTGACACATGGCGCACCGACTGGGCGGACAGGAGCCGAACTCATGGGATTGCGGAACCGGATGGCGGGCGCGGTGACGGCGGGCCTGGCGGCCCTGACCCTGGCCCTCGTACTGGGCACGGCCCCGGCGGGGGCCGCCGGCAGGGCGACAGGGGCGGGGGCGGGGGCCGCCGCCGACCTCCCGTACGCGGGATCGACCGGCGTCGGCGTGCACAACGCGTACGAGAAGGCGAAGTACCCGTACTTCGCGGACGCGCTCGACTCGGGCGCCGCGATGCTGGAACTCGACGTGTGGACCAACTTCTTCGGCAGCTCCTGGCGGGTCTCGCACGACAACCCCTTCGGCAACGACAACAACTGCGAGAACGCCACCAGCCCCGCCCAGCTGCGCACCAAGTCCCGCAACCAGAACCTCGCGGGCTGCCTCTCCGACATCCGCAGCTGGCACGACGCGCACCCCGGCCACCGCCCGGTCGTCCTCAAGCTGGAGCTCAAGGACGGCTTCGCCGCCAACCTCGGGCGCGGCCCGGCCGAGCTCGACGCGCTGCTGAACTCGAAGCTCGGCGACGCCGTCTACCGCCCCGGCCAGCTCGCCGCCGGCCACCCCGACCTGGACACGGCCGCCCGGGCCGGCGCCTGGCCGAGCCGCGCCGCGATGGCCGGGAAGTTCCTGGTGGAGCTGATCCCCGGCACGCTGGAGGAGGGCAACGCGGGCGACACCCTGTGGACCGACCGCGAGTACGCCGAGTACCTGCGCTCCCTCGCAGCCGCCGGCCGGCTCGGCCAGGCCGCCGCCTTCCCCGCCGTGCACCGGGCCGAGGCCGCAGACCCGCGCGCCCGGTACGCCGACGCCTCGCTGCGCCCCTGGTTCGTGGTCTTCGACGGGGACGCGAGCGCGTACGCGGGCGGCTCGATCGACACCGCCTGGTACGACCGCAACCACTACCTGCTGATCGCCACCGACGCGCAGGGCGTGGCGCCCGCCATCGACGGGGTGCACCCGACCGAGGCCCAGGCCCGGGACCGGGTCGCCCTGATGGCGGCGCACCACGCGTCCATCGCCTCGGCGGACTGGTACCCGCTGCCGTCGGTGCTGGCGACGGTGGTCCCGCGAGGCTAGTAACCTTATTGCGAACTATTCGCAATAAGGGGTCGGGTGCGGGTCTGATGGCTGTTTCTCCGGTGGTGCTCGGCATCGAGTCCTCCTGCGACGAGACGGGCGCGGGCATCGTGCAGGGCGGCCGGCTCCTCGCGCACGTCGTCGCGTCGAGCATGGACGAGCACGCCCGGTTCGGCGGGGTCGTCCCCGAGATCGCGGCCCGCGCCCACCTGCACGCCTTCAACCCGGTGGTCCGTCAGGCCCTCGACCGGGCCGGACTGCGCGCCGACCAGCTCGACGCGGTGGCCGTCACCACCGGCCCCGGCCTCTCCGGCGCGCTCCAGGTCGGACTGGCCGGGGCCAAGACCCTCGCGTACGCGCTGGGCGTACCGCTGTACGGGGTCCACCACCTGGCCGGGCACGTCGCCGCCGACACCCTGGAGCACGGGCCGCTGCCCGAACCCTGCGTGGTGCTGATCGTCTCGGGCGGACACACCTCGCTGCTGCTCGTACGGGACCTCGTGCGCGAGCCGATCCTGCACCTCGGGGACACCCTGGACGACGCGGCGGGGGAGTGCTTCGACAAGGTGGCCCGGGTGTTCGGCCTGCCGTACCCGGGCGGGCCGGCCATCGACCGAGCGGCCCGGGGCGGGGACCCGGAGGCGGTCCCGTTCCCGCGTCCGCTGACCGGCGGGCCGCGCGCGCAGGACCCGTACGCGTACTCCTTCTCCTTCTCGGGGCTGAAGACGGCCGCGGCCCGCTGGGCCGAGGGCCACCGGCAGCGCGGGGAGCGGCTGCCGGTCGCCGACGGCGCGGCCTCGCTCCAGGAGGCGGTGGCCGACGTACTGACCCGCAAGGCGGTCGCGGCCTGCGCGGCGTACGACGTGAAGACGCTGGTGGTGGTCGGCGGGGTGGCGGCCAACTCGCGCGTCCGGGCCCTGGCGGAACGGCGCTGCGCCTCGGCGGGCATCGAACTGCGGGTGCCGCCGATGACGTTGTGCACGGACAACGGCGCGATGATCGCGGCGATCGGCGACCTCCTGGTGCGCGCGGACGCGGCCCCCGCCCCGCTCGCCCTCACGATCGACCCGTCGGCCCCGCTGGAGTACGCGGCCCTGCACCCGACGCCCTGACGGCCCTGGCGGCCCTGGCGGCCCTGGCGGCCCTGACGGCCCTCGCGTCCTTGGCGGTCGCCCGAGCGGTCGGGGCCGTTGCCGCCCGGAGGCGGATTCGTTGGGCAGCGGGGTGGTCCCGGGGCGGGGGCCGTCCCGAAGGCACACGGGACTCGCGAAGGGACGTACGACATGGACAGGGCCGTCGGCGACGTGAAGACGGTGCACCTCACCCCCGAGGTGTACGGGTACCTGGTCGCGCAGGCCGAGCCGCCGAGCCGCGTCCAGGAGGGGCTCGTGGAGCGGACCCGCGCGCTCGGCCGCCCGGCGCAGATGCAGGTCCCGCACGAGCAGGGCGTCTTCCTCACCCTGCTGGCCAAGATGGTCGGCGCCCGCCGGATCGTCGAGGTCGGCACCTTCACCGGCTACTCCACGCTGGCCCTGGCCGCCGGCCTGGCCGCCGGCGGGCGGGTCCTGACCTGCGACGTCTCCGAGGAGTGGACGTCGATCGCACGGGAGGCCTGGAAGGCGGCCGGGGTCGACGACCGGATCGAGCTCGCGATCGCCCCGGCGCTGGAGACGCTCCGCGCGCTCCCGCGGGACCCGGTGATCGACCTGGTCTTCCTGGACGCCGACAAGCCGGGCTACCGCGCGTACTGGGACGAGCTCGTGCCGCGCCTGCGGCCCGGCGGCCTGATCCTCGCCGACAACGTCCTGTACGGGGGAGAGGCGGTCGACGCCGGCGCCCGGGGGAACGCCCTGGCCATCCGGGAGTTCAACGCGCACGTGCGCGCCGACGACCGCACGGAGTCGGTGATGCTCCCGATCGCGGACGGGCTCACGCTCGCGCGCAAGCGCTGAGGCATGCTGGGGCGCTCAACCGCATTCCGAGGAGCCCCAGTTGCCCGACCAGACCGTGTACCCGCACCGCCGCCACGTCGACTTCGACCGCCTGCACAACTTCCGCGACCTGGGCGGCTACCGCTCCGCCGACGGCCGTACCGTCGCCTGGGGCGCGCTCTACCGCTCCGATTCGCTGGGCAAGCTCGCGGGAGCCGACTGGGACCGCTTCCTCGGCCTCGGCATACGTACGGTCATCGACCTGCGCTACCCCTGGGAGATCGAGGCCAAGGGGCGGATCCCCGAGCCCGAGCGGTTCACGTACGCCAACCTCAGCATCGAGCACCGCCCGTACGACCAGGCCGCGATCGACCCCGGCATCGACCCCTGGCGGTACCTGGCCGACCGGTTCGCCGAGGTGACCGAGGACGGCGTGGAGGAGATCCGCGGGGCCATCGAGCTCATCGCCGCCGGTCCCGGGCCGGCGGTCTTCCACTGCACCTCCGGCAAGGACCGCACCGGCCTGATCGCCGCTTTCGTCCTGACCCTCCTCGACGTGTCCGAGGAGGAGGTCCTGGCCGATTTCGCGCTCACCGAGCTGGCCACCGCCCGCCTCACGGCCGACTGGCACGCCGCCAACCCGGGCCGCACCATGCGCTGGCCCTCGTACGGCCGCGCCCCGGCCGAGATCCTGTCCCTCGTCCTCGCCGACCTGGGCACGCGCTACGGCTCCGCTGCCGACTACCTCGCCACGCGTGTCGGGATCACACCGCAGACGGTGGCCCGCCTCCGGGACCGCCTGCTGCGCTGACGGGCGTTCTGGACCTGAAACCCGCCAACTCTGGCCACATCCTTGCCTGTTGATGCGCGTGTCCCAACAATGCACATGACAACCGAAGGATCTTCGGTTGCATCGTCATCAGAGGGGAACCCCCACATGCGCAAGCCTCTCGTCGGCGCCGTGCTCTCGCTGCTCCTGATAGGAGCGGCGGCAGCACCGGCCGTGGCCTCGACACCCCAGGACAAGGCGGCGGCCGCCGTCACCGTGAACTACGCGGGGACGGTCGCGCTCAGCAACTGCTCCGGCTCCGTCGTCCGCGTCCCCGCCTCCCAGCCGAACGACCCCGCGCTCGTGCTCTCCAACGGGCACTGCATCGAGACCGGTTTCCCGGGGCCGGGCGAAGTCGTCAAGGACCAGTCGTCCAGCCGCTCGTTCTCACTGCTGGGCGCGTCGGGCTCGCGGGTGGCGACGCTGCGGGCCAGCAAGATCGCGTACGCGACGATGACCGACACGGACATCTCGATCTACCAGCTGACCAAGACGTACGCGCAGATCCAGAGCCAGTACGGCATCGCCGCACTCACCCTGAACGACGCCCGACCGGTGCAGGGCACGGGGATCAAGGTCGTGTCCGGGTACTGGAAGCGGATCTACAGCTGCAACGTGGACGGGTTCGCGTACCGCCTCAAGGAGGGTGAGTGGACCTGGAAGGACTCGGTCCGCTACACCTCGTCCTGCAACACGATCGGCGGCACCTCGGGCTCCCCGGTGATCGACACGACGACGGGCAAGGTCGTCGCGGTGAACAACACGGGCAACGAGGACGGGCAGCGCTGCACGGAGAACAACCCGTGCGAGGTGGACGAGGCCGGCAACGTCACGGTCCGCCAGGGCATCAACTACGCCCAGGAGACGTACATCATCGTCCCCTGCATCGGCGCCGGCAACAAGATCGACCTGAACCGCGCCGGCTGTACCCTGCCGAAGCCGTAACGCAGGAGGCCGCCCGCCCCGGCGGGGGCGGGCGGCCGCCATACGCCGAACCGACGGAGACTGACGGAGACTGAGGGAGGCCGGCCCCACCCAGTCGACGAGAAGGCCGCACACATGAAGAACCACCCGACCATCGCGAGCCGCCCGCTCCAGGCGGTCACGAGGGACGGCGAGACCTTCCCGGTCACCCTCCGGCTGGGCGCCCCGTACCCCGATCCGGACCCGGACGGCGACTGGATCTGCCCGTGCCGGCTGGAGGGCCTGTCCGGTGTCACGTACGAGATCCACGGGGTCGACGGATTCCAGGCCCTGTCCCTCGCCGCGGAGGTCCTGCGCAGCCGGCTGACCGAGGCCGCGCAGGAGCGCGGCCTCACCTTCACCTGGGGCGGGGAGAGCGGCCTGAGCGCGGCCGAGGTCCTGATCTAGCCGGATACGGCGGGTCGGTGACACCGGACACGCCGGATGTGCCAGCGTGGTCGGGATGCATTCCGTCCACGACGCCCTCACCCCCTTCCTGCACGGCGACGTCCCGTACCTGGAGAAGGCGCTCCGCACCATCGGGGTCTACGTGCTGATCCTGGCGCTGCTCCGGATCGTCGGCAAGCGCCAGCTCGCGCAGCTCAGCACCTTCGACCTGGTGGTGATGCTGCTGCTGGCGAACGTCGTGCAGAACGCCGTGATCGGTCCGGACAACTCGGTCGTCGGAGCGGCCTTCGGGGCCGCCGTACTGCTCGGGGTGAACTCCGTGGTGGTCCGGACGGCCGCCCGCTACGAATGGCTGGGCCGCCTCCTGGAGGGCAGCCCCACCACCCTGGCCCGCGACGGCCACTGGCTCACCCGGGTGATCCGCCGCAACGGCCTGCGCCGCGCCGACCTGGACGCGGCGGTCCGCCACCAGGGCGGTGACGACGTCACGGAAACCACGGAGGTCACCCTGGAACCGGGCGGCGCCCTGGTGGTCCAACTGGCGGAAGCGAACCAATCCGCGGACAAGTCCGACATCGCCGCCCTGAAGGCCGCCCTGACCACCCTGACCCACAAGGTCGACGCCCTGTCCCCCCACAACACCCCCTGACGAACCCCCCGTCGGCGTTCTGGTCGGTAGCTACGAGCCGCACCGCCCGAAGTCCGGTGACGGCGGCGGCCGGTTCGGCTGGGAGGAAACCGTCGATCTCTTGGCCCCGTTCCTCGCGGGAGGGGCGCCCGCCACTGGCGGTTGGCGGACGCCCGACCACCGGTCGCCGGCCGCGCGCGGGAGCCGCTCCCGCTGTTGTCAGAGGGGCGTGTCAGAGTTTGCGCATGCTCGAGATCGTGGTGATGACGGAGAACGGGGAACGGCACGTCCGCGTGTCCGCAGAGGAGTTGGCCGGGCTGGTCCGGCGAATCGGCGGCGACGGTGACCGGTTCTTGGTGATCCAGCGGATACCAGACCTTCCGGACGTCTTCGCGCAGGTCTGGCACAAGGCCGGAGGCGACTTCACGCTGGAGCACCGCGGCGGTGCCGCTGCCCGGCACTTCCAGGCGATGGCCGACAAGCCGGAGGACGTGATCGGGGCGCTCACCGGCTGGGCCCTTCAGGAGGCCGGCTGGGACGCCGGCCTGGCATGGTCGCTGCTGGACATGGGCCCCACCCTTGGGGCGCCACCGCTCGACCTTGACGAGGACGAGCGCGAGGAGTTGGAGAAGCGGGTCCGGGAGGTGTTGGTCGGCGGGTTCTCTTCCCGCGCCGAGCTGGCCGAGCTCGCTGAGGACTACCTGGTCACCAAGGACCGCCGGCCCGTCTCGCGCGAGCAGGCGGTGGCACTGGTCGATCGGATGTGGCTGGAGCGTGTTGCGGAGCAGGCCGAGTGGCAGGGTGAGACCGACCCCGAGCGGCTCACCCGCGCGTTCACCGTCCTGCGGGAGGCCGGCATCACTGCCCGCGAGAACTTCACGTGCTGCCGCGGCTGTGGCCACGCGGAGATCGGAGGGGAAGGCGGGCCCGGCACCCGTGGCTTCGTCTACTTCCACACCCAGTGCACGGACTCCGCCGCGGCCGGCCATGGACTGACCCTTCTCTACGGCGGCTTCGACGGATCGTCCGAAACCACCGCATCCATCGGCCACGAGGTGGTCGCAGCCCTCGCAGCGGCCGGCCTCCCCACCGAGTGGGACCAGGACCCCGGCCAAGCCATCACCGTCACCCCTCTGGACTGGCGCCGACGCCTGGTCGGCTAGGGACCGGCGCAATGGCTCCCGCCCACATGCGGAGTGAGGCGGGGGTGAGGTGCCGTTCATGACCGTGCGGCCGTCCAGCCCAGGACGGCCCGCAGGGCGCGGCACGCAGCAGATGCCGTGCCGCCCCGGATCGCATCCGCAGCGGCGTGTCCTGTGGCGAAGCCGATCAGTGGATCGAGTCGGCCCGTGGGAGCCAGTCGCGCTTCATGAAGATCACGTACGGGCTCGTCCGCACCATCGCCATCAGCAGGATCGCGACGGTTCGGCGGAGGCACCTCCACCCCCGCCTTGCCGGGGCCGGTGCCTGCGGACGTGGCGCCCTACCGGGCTTCCCGGTCTTCGAGCTCCTCGGACGTCGGTGCGCGGTCAGGGCGCTGCCCACGGGCGCCCGGGGATGTCGAGCACGGCCTGGAACTGCCCGAGCGCCTCGTGGATGCGGCCCGTCGCCAGGTAGGCGCGGCCCAGCCGCGAGCGGATGTCCATCTCCAGCCAGTCGTACGCGGGTTCGGTGAGTGGGGACAGCAACTGGTGGTATATCAGGGCCTGATGGTGGAGTGTCACTGCTGTGCCCGCATCCCCTTCGCCCTGCTCTGCAGTGCCCAGCCGGGTGAGCCCGCGCGCACAGAGGAAGACGTCTCCGGCCTCCTCGACCAGGTGGACTGCCTGACGGAGCAGGTCTTTGGCCTCGGCGTACCGGCCGAGGCGGAGGTGGATGTCTGCGGCGAAGCTCAGGACCCGGCCGAGCAGGCGCGGTCTGCGGCTCCTGTCGGCGTGGGTACGGGCCTCGGCGAAGCAGGCCAGCGCCTCCTCGTTCCGTTGCTCCAACTGGTGGGCGAGGCCTTGGATGACGTATGCGATCGAGGCAACCCACTCGTTGTGCGGCGGCCGGGACACGTTCAGTCCCGCGGTGACACGGGAGATCGCCTGGTCGCCCTCGCCCACGCTCACGTCGACGGACGCCAGCCCGATGAGGGCCCGGGCCTCTTCGACCGGGTCGAGGCAGCGCCGGCTGAGCTCGAGGGCCTCGGTGAACAGGGCCCGCGACGGCGCGTACCGGCGTTGGTACACGCCGGTGTAGGCAAGGCAGTTCCGCAGGGCGAGGGCCATCCGCGGGTCGGTGGCCTCGTCCACGTGCGCGAGGGCGATCTCAAGAGCGGTCTGGGACTCGTGGTAGCGGCCCTGACGCGTGAAGTAGTCGACCAGCGCCTCGGCGATCCAGCACGCGTAGTCGACCTCGCCGAGGGCCACGGCGTGTCCGACGACGTCGGCGAGCTCTCCACCGGCCGCGTCCAGCCAGATCTCCGCTTCCTTCCAGTTCGCGAACGGTGCCCCGGAGGGCTGGGGTCCGGTGGGGAAACCGGTGGGGAGGCCCCAGTCACTGGCGATCCGGGCAGCGTCCAGATAGAGGCGCAGGGCAGCCGTACGTGTGCCGGCAGCCTCGCCGGGCAGGGCTTCCGCGAGGCGCCGCGCGTGCACGCGCACCAGATCGTGCAATCGGTAGCGGCCCGGACGCGGTTGTTGCAGAAGGTTCGCGTCGACCAGGCTTTCCAGGATCTCCTCGGTGTCGTGGAGCGGTCGGTGGAGCATGGCCGCCGGCGCCAGCGCATCGAACTCGACCGTCGGTGCCTGGCCCAGGGCTCGGAATCCGAGCTGCTGGTCGGGTGCGAGCTGGTCGTACGACAGCCGGAAGGCCGCCTCGACGCTGCGCTTTCCGACGCTCAGTTCACCGAGCCGGCGTTCGTCGTCCGCCATGCGGGCCACCAGGTACTCCACCGTCCAGCTGTGGCGGTTCTGCAGCCGAGACCCGGCGATGCGCAGTGCCAGCGGCAGCCCGTCGCACAGCCCGACCAGCTGACGCGTCGCCTCCGGCTCGCGGCTCGCGCGCTCCTCTCCGATGATGTGCGTGAGCAGCAGCACCGCACGCCCGCTCCTCAGCGGCTCCAGCGTGACCCGCCGGTCGGCGTCCAGTTCGGGCAGCCGTCGACGGCCGGCCACCAGCACCCTGCTTCCCGCGCCTGCGGGCAGCAGCGGTCGCACCTGGTCGGCGTCGAGGACGTCGTCCAGCACGAGGAGCAGGCGTAGCGGGCTGGTTGCCGCGCGCCAGGCGGCGGTGAGTTCTTCGAGGTCGCTCGGCAACTCGCCTTTGGCCGCGCCCAGGGAACGCAGCAGGCGCTGCAGTGCCTGCTCGGGGGTCTGCCGCCGCTGCGTGCTGTGCGCGCGCAGGTCCACGAACAGGCTGCCGTCCGGGTACCGGTCGCTGAGCTCATGGGCCGCGCGTACGACGAGCGCGGTCTTGCCGACACCGGCCGTACCGTCCACGATCACGATCGACACGGATCCGGGAGCACAAGCCTCGGTCAGCTGCGCGAGCTCGGCCTCCCGGCCGACGAGTCGGCCGGTGTCGCCCGGCAGCTCATTGACGGTGCGGCGGGTCCGGGCCCGGGTCCGGGCGGGCTGCGCGGCGGAGCGAGCAGCGGCCGGACCGAGCAGGTGTTCGTCGTCGTGGCGCAGCACCGCTTCGTACAGTCGGTGGAGCTCTGCCCCCGGATCGACGCCGAGCTCGTCACGCAGCCGTACGCGCATGCCCTGATAGGCGTTCAGCGCTTCCGCCTGGCGTTCACAGCCGTACAGGGCTCGCATCCGCAGCGCCAGCAGCGACTCGTCGTACCGGTCGGACGGCGACAGGATCGTGAGGTCGTCCAAGGCGTCACCGAACCGGCCGAGCAGGACCAGGCACTCGAGTCTGTCCAGCCGGAGCCCTCGCCTGCTCTCCGACAGCCGTTGCCGCTCGGCCTGGGCGAAGGCCCCCGGCAGGCCGGCCAGGGGCTCGCCGCGGAACAGTGCGAGCGCCGCGGACAGTTGGTCGACAGCCCTGGCCAGCTCGCCGGACGCCTTCGTGCGCCGCGCCTCGACGCCCCGCTCGGTCAGGTCCGCCGCATCGAGCCGGACCCCTTCGACGGCGAAGCGGTACCAGCCCTTTCCGCTGCGGATCACCGACTCCGTATGGCGGGTGCCATCCGCGTCGAGCGCTCGGCGCAGCGGGTTGACATGGCTGGCCAGAACTTTGTGTCCGGACGCGGGCGGCTCCACCCCCCACACCCCGTGCATCAGCTGCTCGTGGCTCACCACGGCCCCCCGGCGGAGCAGCAACGCGGCCAGTACGGCTTGCCGTTTGACGGGCCCCAGATCGAGCGGTGCTCCGCCCCGGCACGCCCGTAACGGCCCCAGCACCGCGATCCGGAGCCGCTCGGGAGGTTCGCTGTCCATGGAGGAGCCCCGCTTTCGCACATCATCGGAATTTCATCTGCATTGCAGCGCGTCCGGTCATGGTTGCAGAGATGCGACTGAGAACGGCTGAGAAGCCAGGGAGCGCAAGGGGCGCGGTGTGATCGAGTTGACGAGCGTGATCAGGGACCTACGGGAGGAGCTGGGCCGCGCGATCGCTGCGGCGGAGGGCGAGGCCCTGCGCTTCGAGCTGGGACCGATCGAGTTGGAGCTGTCGCTCGCGCTGGAGCGGGCCGGGCAGGCAGGGGCGAAAGTGCGGTTCTGGGTGGTGGAGTCCGGTGCTGAGGCGGAAGTGCGCGCCGTCTCCGCGCAGCGCATCTCACTGGCGCTGCAGCCGGCCGTGGCTGGGGCGGGCACACCACCGTTCATCTCCGGTCGCGCTGACGCGAACGAGCAGTGAGCGGCGTCGCGGACGGGGTGACGGAGCAGAGCGGGTCGACGGAGCCGAGCGGGGCGAAGGAGCCGAACGGGCCGACGGAGCCGAGCGGGCTCGACCGGCGGCGGGCGGTCCAGGTCGTCACCACATGCGGCGCGGGCGCCGGAGGG
The DNA here is from genome assembly GCF_001279655.1 of Streptomyces sp. WM6372. Taxonomy (NCBI): domain Bacteria; kingdom Bacillati; phylum Actinomycetota; class Actinomycetes; order Kitasatosporales; family Streptomycetaceae; genus Streptomyces; species Streptomyces sp. WM6372. The sequence goes on from NZ_LGDB01000149.1 coordinate 66,508, forward strand.
CGCGGGTCGGGTTACCAGGTGGCCGGGAACGTGGTGCTCACGGCCGCGCACGTGGTGCGCGGCGCGACGACGGTGCTGGTGCGTTTCCTCACCGAGGACGGCGGTACGCGGGAGTTGCAGGCCGAGCCGGTTTGGATGAACCACGACTCGGATGTCGCGCTGATCGTCCTCGCGGACGCAGCCGTCCGCGGCCCGGGCGCGGGCAGCCCGGCCGGTGCTGCGGTTCCGCCGGTTCGGTTCGCCCGTGTTTCGAAGCCGGTGGAGTGCGAAGCGCTGGGATTCCCGAGGTTCAGACTGCGTGCCGGGACCGCGTCGCCGGACGGCGGTGCGCCCGTGTCGTATCGGGATTCCCACCACGCGCGCGGTGAGACCACCCCGTTGTCGAACCAGCGTGAGGGCAGTTTGGAGATCACCCTGAAGTCTTCCCCGGAGCACGACCCCGAGCGCGGCCGTTCGCCTTGGGAAGGCATGTCGGGGGCCCCGGTGTGGAGCGACGGGTACCTGATCGGAGTCATCACCAAGCACCACCGCTCCGACGGGCTCGGCACGCTCGCGGCGAGCCCGGTGGACCGCTGGTACCGACACGTGAGCGCGCGGGAGATCGGCGAACTGAGCTCGTTGATCGGGTTGCCGGTGCATCCCGGCGGCCTTGAGGAGCTTCCCCGTCCGGCGCCGCTCCCCGGGGCGCCGGAGCTGAGGGAGGCGGCCGGGGCGCTCGCCTCCAGGGTGGCCGGACAATGGCGGAAGGAGGAGCGGCGGCGGCACGTGCACGACCCGTTCCCGCTCCCGGTGCGCTTCCGCAACGGCGACGCGCGCCTGCTCGATCACTGGGCCAAGATCCGCGACGCACCACCCGGGGCGAATCCGGCGCCGCTCGCACTGGCCGGGAGCATCGACCGGATCGTGCAGGCGTACCGGTCCGTCCCGTCGGGCCGGCTGGTGGTGCTGGGTGCGGCCGGCTCGGGCAAGACGATCCTCACCCTGCGCTTCGTCCTCGACTGGCTGGGGACCCGTACGGCGGACGAGCCCGTACCGGTGATCTTCACTCTGGGGTCATGGGACCCGACCACCGTCTCCCTGCGCGACTGGATGTGCCGGCAGCTGGTACGCGACCACGGCCTCGCCGTCCCTGCCGCGCACGGAGGGGACCTGGCCGGCGCGCTGGTCGACACCGGCTGGATCCTGCCCGTCATGGACGGGTTCGACGAGATCGCCGGCGGCCTGCGGCGTGCGGCGTTCAAAGAGCTCGACCGCACCACCACCCCGCTGCTCCTCACCAGCCGGCCCCGGGAGTACGCCGAGGCGGTGGCGGCCGCCCGCCCGTTCCCGAAGGCTGCCGTCGTCGAGCTGGACGAACTGACCTTGGACGACGTCGCCCTCTACCTGCCTCTCACCAGCCGTCCGGGCACGGACGGTGGTATGCGCAGTACCGTGTGGGAACCCGTCCTGGACGAACTGCGCGGACAACGGCGCAGCCCGGGCGCGGAGAACGTGGCCAGGGCGCTCACCACCCCGCTGATGGTCGCCATGGCCCGTGCCGTCTACAGCGACGTCCCCGGGGCCGACCCCGTACGGCTTCTGGACACCTCCGAGTTCGCCTCCCCGGAGGCCCTGCAGAGGCATCTCCTGGCCGCGTTCACCCCGGCCGCCTACGAGCCCTCGCCGACCGACGGCGGCAGCGGTCGTCGTGGGCGGCGGGACTGGAACCCCGACCGTGCGCAGCAGTGGCTCGGCTACCTCGCCGCGCACCTGGACCGACTCGGCAGGTCGGGCACGGGCGTCCCCGCACGTGACCTCGCCTGGTGGCAGCTGGGCACCACGATGAGCCGTTCCTCACGCATGCTCCTGATCGGATTTCTGGCCGCGCTGGCCCTCGGGGTGACGACCGCCGTCGGGAACGTTCCCGTGGACTTGGTGGCGACATCGTTGGGGCTCAGGTTCGCGATCGTGCGCGGGCTCGTGGTCGGGCTCCTGCACGCGCTCGTGAACGGACTGTTCTTCGGGCTCGTGTACGGATTCGTGTCCCGGGGCGGGGCGGAGCCGTCGCGCGTACGCATCCAGGTCTTCGGCGGGACCGGGCGCAGGCGTACGGGGGTTCTCCCCAGGTTCCGGCTGGGGCTCGCGTGCGGGGGCCTGGCCGCGCTCGTGCTCTTGTTCCTGGACAGGGTCGTGGTCGAGTCCTTGGGGCTCGGGGACGGCCTGGACGGCGGGCTCGTGGGGGGCTTCGTGTTCGTTCCCGGGCTCGGGCTCGGGGTCGGGTCGGTGCTCGGGCTCATGGCCTGGCTGGAAGTTCCCGTCGACATCAGATCCGGTGTCAGTTCCTCGGAGCTGCTCGGCCAAGACCGCAGGAACGTGGTCTTCCATTTGCTGGTGTGGGCGCTCGTGTTCGGGACGGGAGCCGGATGCGCCAACGCGTTCACGTCCGGGCCCGGGTGGGGGCTCCTGGTGGGGCTCGCGTTCGGGGTTGAAGCGGCCTTCGCGGGCGGACTTGCGTACGGACTCGCCTTCACCGCTTGGGGCCAGTGGGTGGCCCTCGCCCGCATCTGGCTGCCCCTCACGGGGCGGTTGCCCTGGCGGCTGGTCGCCTTCCTCGACGACGCGTGCGAGCGGGACGTACTGCGCCAGGCCGGCGCGGTCTATCAGTTCCGGCACGCTCAACTCCAAGATCACCTGAACCGCGTCTTCCGGGCGGGCCGCAGCAGCGGCCCGCCGGCTCCCGCTGAGTCACCCACGGCGGGCGACGGAGCCACGACGGGGGTCGGCTGCGTGCCGGCCGAGGTCGGCATCGGCTCGCCGGGCCGACTACGGCCGACCCGGCCGACCCGGCCGACCCGGCCGACCCGGCCGACCCGGCCGACCCGGCCGACCCGGCCGACCCGGCCGACCCGGCCGACCCGGCCGACCCGGTCGAACCGGTGACGGGCCGGACCGGTGACGGGCGCCGGACCGGCCGTCACCGGCACGTCGCAGCACTGCACGTTTCTCCGAGCGATCAACACACCCTGATGGGGGTCGGCATGAGAACTGGCAAGCACACTCTCAACGCGCACGAACGGTGCCGTCCGGAGGAGCATTCCGGTGCCGGGCGGCCCGCTCCGACTGGCGACGGTCGCAGCGGTTGTGGGCGGGGGACTGGGACTCTCGGCGACCGGCCCCGCTGCCGCGGACCCGGCGTCGCTCACCCTGCGGTACACGTGTTCGACCGGGGTGATCGGGAGTCTGCCCGTCACGGTGCGGATCGACGCGGACGTCCCCGAGTCGTCAGAGGTGGGAAGGCCGACCCCGGCCTTTCCCATCAATGCGGCGGTGCCGGTGCCTGCGGACGCTGCGAAGGCACTGGCCGGGCTCGGCGTGGCGACCGTCGAGGGCATGGTGGAGGCGCAGGCCCACGTGGCGGCTCCGGAGGGGGCCAGCCGGGTGAAGGTACCGGTTGATGTGTCGGCCGCTGTTCCGGCGGCCGGGTCCTTCCGTGTCGAGGGGTCGGGGTCCGCACCGGCGCTCACCTTCGGGCAGGCGGGCACCGCGCGGATCACCGTCGGCGACCTCGTTGCGCATCTGGTCCTGAAGGACGCGCGCGGCCAGGTCGTCTACCCCGGCGAGATCGACGCCCGGTGCACGCCGGATACCGGGCAGAACAACGTCCTGGCTTCGTTCCGCATCACCGGGACGGGGACCGTGACCGGGCCGGACAGCGGGCAGGCCACGTCCGGGGCGCAGGGAACTGCCGGTACGGCCGCCACCCCCGGTGCGTCGCCGGCCGGCGGGACCGCGTCAGGCGCTGCCGGGTCCCGGCCGCGGGGCGCGCTCCCCGAGACCGGATACGACCCGGCCCCGTGGTTGCTCGGCGGCGCGGGCGTGCTGCTGGCCGCCGGCGCCGGCGCCCTTTTCGCCGCACGCCGAACCCGCGCGGACGGCGGCGCCGGCGATGCCGCAGCGCCCTGACCGGGTGATCGCCGCCCGACCTGCAACTCGTAACAGCTGGTCATGCTCCTGACTGCGGCACAACCCCCCCAGGGGAAGTGATCAGCGCATGACCAAGCGGCCCTTGAGGAAACCGGAGCCGTCTGCAACGGGGCCCGCTGGTACACCCGCTGGGGGTGGGTCGAGCCGAGGGCCGCGCCGGCGGCCTCCGAGTTGCCGCACACGTACAACATCCGGCGCAGCACCCTCGACCCGCTGATCAGCTCCTGTGTGGCGCAGACGCCCGGCGTCGATCCGCTCCGCGGCCACCACCGAACGACGACGGGGTGACGGTCCTCGCGCTACGCCAAGGCCCGTCCGTTCCATCCAGGGGAGCGGCTGATGTTCCCGGCGGCAGCGCCCACCACCGTCCCGCCACACACGGAGTCATGACCGGTTCCTCTTCCACCCCCGCCCACTCTCACCGAGCGGGCTCCGGAGAAGCGGGTCGCGGTCCGTCGTCTACAGCCAGTCGCGCTTCTTGAAGATGACGTACAGGCTCGTGCAGACCACCGCCATCAGCAGGATCGCGAAGGGGTAGCCCGCCGCCCAGTGGAGTTCCGGCATGGTCTCGAAGTTCATGCCGTAGATCGTTCCCACCAACGTGGGTGCAAACAAGATGGCCGCCCAGGAGGAGATCTTCTTGAAGTCGTCACCCTCACGCCGCTGACCTGCGGAATCGGGCAGAGAAGCCCTCTGATCTGCGGCGATCCGCCTTTCTGGCTCTTTCACCGTGTTGCCCATTTATACGGCCGATCCTCCCCAGCCGCTCCCCAACGGGGTTTCATTCACCCCAGATTCTCCCCAGCCGAAGGTACCTTCGAAGGCGGTTCACCGCTGGTCAGCGGGGTGACTTGGGCGGTGGGGCGGGCTACGGAGCGTATTGACGTAGGGCGCCTGCCTGCGGCTAGGGGGTTGAAGTCGCGGATAGCTTCCACCCTTGGTGGGCGTCGACACAATGGGCTACCCCACGTCGACTCCGTGCGCTCTGGCCAAGCCGTCGAGTCCGTCGGCCCAACCCTGTCCGACTGCTCGGAGCTTCCACACCGGCCGACTCTCGGCGGACCTGTGCCGGTACAGCTCCGCGACGAGAGGGGCGGCCGCCTCCTCGGACGGCTGGGAGCCGTCCGAGGGCGGCTGTTACTAGGAGTCGCCATCGTCGGCACGCACGGCCATCAGAACGCGTTGCAGTGCGGTGATACGCCGGCCCCCCTTCGGATAGACCTCCAAATCTCGGACCAAGAGCGCTTCGAGCTCGGCCTGCGCGGCACGCGGCTGCTTCGCCTCCCACAGCATCTGGGCCCGACGGTAGCGCGCATCCCAGACCATGTCGTGATCCGCACCATGTGTCCGGGCCAGGCTCTCCGCGTTCTTCTTGAACTCTTCGGCGCTCTCCACCAGCCTGCCCACCCGGTGCAGGCCTTCGCCAAGATTCCTCCGCGCTATCTGCGTGTCCTCGTGATCCGGTCCTAGTCTTCGTCCCCGACGCTCTACCACGTCATGAAACCGGGAGATGGCCTCGGTGAGGTTCCCTTGGTTTCCCAGCGCCATGGCTAGGTTGTGGTCCATCGTCAGGGTCTCGGGGTGATCGTCTCCGAGTACCTTCCGGCATGTGGCCAGCGCGTCGCGGTACTCCACCTCGGCTTCGGTGAATCGTCCTTGATCGGCCAGCAGGAAGGCCAAGTTCCCCTGCACAGAAAGAGTCTGGGGGTGATCCCTCCCCATGACGCGGGCGCTCACTGACCAGATGTCCCGGTACGCGGCCTCGGCCTCGGAGACGGCCCCCCTGTCAGCGAGAATGCGGCTGATGGCTGTACGCGTGGCGAGTGTCTGAGGGTGCTCGGGCCCGTGGGTACGTTCCAGGATCGCCAAGATCTCCGACTGTTCCTTCTCCGCTTCGCCGAGATGGCCCTGGATACGCATGACGACAGCGAGGTTGTGGCGTACTGCTAGCAGTAGCGGCTCGTCGTTCGAGTGCTTGGGGGCCGCATCCTTGAGGGCTTCCCGGTAGACAGCCGCTGATTCGTCGAGCATTCCTAAATCCTTGAGCGCGACCCCGAGGCTATTGCGAGCGGTGATGGTCGCGGAGTGTGCGTCTCCTGACCGCCGCCGCTCCTCGTCGATGATCCCCCGTAGCTGATGGATCGATTCCTGCAGCTCGCCGCGTGCACGCAGCACCGCCGCCAGGTTGTGCCGTGTGCTCAGCCGCGCACTGTCCTCCTCCGGTAGCGCCTTCACCGCCTGCCTCAGCTGCTCCTCGGCCTCGGCGAGGCTCCCCTGTTCAAGTAGGAGCGCGCCCAACGCCGCCCGAACACTGGCGACGTTCCGGTGCGGTTTGCCGAGCACTCGCTCCTGAAGAGCCAGGACGTCGCGCAGCTGGGAGACGGCTTCGTCCGTTCGCCCGATGCGCCCCAGGGACATCGCCCACTCGTATCGGGCATTCAGCGTGGCGGCGTGGTGCTCCCCGTGGCGCCTGGTCACCGAGTTCAGGATCGACCCGTACTCCGATTCCGACTCGGCCAGTTTGCCCACGGCTTGTAGTGCTGCGGCACGACTGCTGCGCCCCACCAACACATTGGGGTGGTCGTCGACGAATTGCCGGCGCTGTGCCTCGGTCAGCTCCTCGAAGACGGCCGAGGCGCTCTTTGCGTCGAGCTCACCCTGCGACATGAGCAGGACGGCCAGAGTGTGGCGTGCGTCGAGCGTCTCGGGATGATCGGCTCCCAGGATGCGGGTCCGCGCGTCCAGTACGGCGCGGATCTCGGCTTCGGCCATGGTGAACTTCTGGCGCAGAAGGAGCGTGGAAGCCAGATTCGCCCGCGTGGTCAGCGTGGACGGGTGTTCGACCCCGAGGGCTTCCTCCTCCAGTTCCAGAACCTGGCGGAATACCTCCTCCGCACGTTCATTCTCCCCTTGGTCGCGCAGCGAGACCGCGAACTCGTGCTGGGCTTCGAGGACGTCCGGGTGTCGGTCGCCCAGCTCGGCCCGCAGCCCTTCCAGTACGTGCCTCCCCTCACTCGCCGCTTCATCAAGACGCCCCATGCCCCTGAGGCAGATCGCACGGGCGTGCCGAGAGCGCAGAGTGTTGGACGACTCCGCACCGAAGAGCCGGGTTTCATGGAGGATGACCTCGTCGTATTCGTGCTCGGCTTCCTCGAGCTTCCCCCGCCGGGATGCCACTCCTGCCCGCTCGTAGCGCACGGCCAGGGTCGTTGAGTGGTCCACTCCGAGATGCCTTACACACTCCTCCACAATGTGATCGAGTTCGGCCTCTGCCGCCTTCAGATCACCCATCTCCTTGACCGCGATTGCCCGGTGCTTGCGGATGTTCACCCCGATCCAGGGGTTCGCCGCCGCGTGATTGGCGCGCTCCAATACTTCGTCCGCCAGCCCGCAAGCCGCTTCGTAGTCGCCTCGGAAGTGGAGATAGGCCACGGCGATCCCGGCGCACAACAACACATCAGTGAGAAGGGCATCGGCGGTGGCACCCCATCGAGGAAGCCGGCTCATCATGACCAGCCAGTGCGGGACGAGCCCCTGCCAAGCCGGCCAGCAACCTGGGTCCCGCGGATCTTGCAGGTACGGGGTGACCTTCACCAGAAGGTTGGCGGCCGAGTCCCACACCAACCGGTGGTTCTCGGGGTTCGAGAGGAGGGGGGCGACGGATACTTCGGCCACAAGCCGGTGGATCTGGTACGCGGGTTCCACCGGTCGCGCTCCGACCCCGATGAGGCCGAACCGGCGGAGTCCGCTCATGGCCGCTCTGATTGCCCGCGGTTGTAAGTCCGTGGGCCACATTGCCAGGGAGGCAATGGTAGAGGGGGCGAGAAGGGCATTCGGCAGGGAAGCGGTCGGTGCGAAGCAGGAGAGCAGCTGAAGCAGACCACGGGCATGCGTAGTGCCCTGCCTGTCGAGGAGATTGAGGGACAGCTCCCAAGTGCCGGCAATCGTCCTGCGCGCCTTCTCCTCCTCGCTGCGCAGGTCGCCGTGTACACCCTCAACCGCGTCGTCAAGGAACAGCGGTGAATCGCCGAGCGCTTCGACGTACTCGGAGAAGGTTTGCGCTTCGGCAAGTGGATCGCCATGCGCCATGCCCAGATACATGCCCGCCAAGTGCAGGGCGAGCGGCAGGGAGCCCAACCGGTCTGCGAGGGCCCCGGCGGCGCTCGTATCGCCGGCTTCTGGAGCCAATGTCTGGAGGATACGACCCGCGAATTCGAGTTCCAGGACCTCAAGTCGGTGGAAGTGAGCAATCCGGCTGCCCCAGGACCGCTCGTTGCCATCGCGCGTGGTGACCAGGACTCCCTGTGACATGCCAACTGGAGGCCTGACCCAACCCGTGGCGTCGGCCAGCGCCGCCCCTGGGCAGGACAACACATCGAGATCATCGGCATCGTCGAGGACCAGCAGCCAGGGGCGGTCCAACGCTGCCAGATAGCGCCACACCAGATCTGCTGCGGGCCGCCCGCCCTTCTCCCAGGCGTGGGCCACATGTTCGACTGGGGCCCCCGCGAGGAGGGCCGCGTGACGCATACCGTCGGCGACAGCCGCAGCGGATCCTGCCTGGATCCAGAAAACCTCGACGCCAGACTCTTTGGCCCGCTGAGCTGTGCTTAGGGCAACGGTCGTCTTGCCGACCCCGCCCATTCCCGCAAGGACGTGGATACGAGGGCGATCCACCGCGTCGGCCTGGATAAGAGCCGTGAGGGTACGGTCCCGCCCCAGCACGGCCTCCGGGAGCCTGCCGTACGGCGGCTCCACCGAACCCAGGGCAAGTAGCTCCTCGGCGGAAGGGGCGGGGTCAGCCAGGCTCGTTCCCACGTTGATGTTGACGGCGGCATGGAACACCGCTCCCGGGGCGTTGAGTCCTGCCGACCCCGTGACGCTATTTGTTCCTGCGTCCTGATGGGGCTCGGATCCTGTCGACGTCACCGCGCTTACTCGGGCTGACCGAAGGACATGCGTACTTCTCCGTTGAACGTCGCCCCAGGCGCGTTCAGACCCTGTGAGTCACGCACGGTGTTGATGGTGCTGCCCGCAGGCCGGGCCAGGTGGGACAGCCAATCTTCCACCTCGCGTCGGAACGCTGGGTCCGCAGCGGCCTCGCGACGCAGCGCCTCACTAAGCACGGCCACAGCCTCCGGATCGTTGATGTCTCGCCCTTCCAACGCCGCGAGTGCCGGGTCGTCGCCGCGAAGTCGGTCTCGGAGACGCTGCCAAAGGCTGGTCACCACAGCCTCACTCAGGCTTCCGCTGGCACCGCCCAGCGCGGCCAGTGCCAGCTCTGTGAAGGCTAAGTCCATTGATACTCCCAGGAGTTGAACGTGTATCGAGCCAGAAGCCCATTCTAAAGCGCCAAGGTGCAGCCTCATGTGCCTCGGTGGCGTGCTGGCGCTGACCGTCGTGGTTCCGTCTCGGCAGGATCAAAATCGCGAGGAGGCATCGACGGGCATTTGCCCACTGTGCCGGCGAGGCCATCCCCTCAAGTTCATGCCAAGTCCGCCACGAGCAGGTCGAGTGTGGCTTCCTCGTGGAGGGCTATGCCGAGCGCGGCCATGGCTGGGGCGAGGCCCGGATCCCAGTCCGCGGTTGTCGGTGGGCCGGTGAGCGGGTGCTGTGGGACGTTGCGGGCTTGGGTGCTGGCGGCGAGCTGTTCGTAGTCTTCGGCGCCCATCCGCCATGGCTCGGCGCCGTAGCGGTGGACCACGCGGTTGGCCAGGGCTATGCCCGGCCAGTCGAAGTCGCCGTGGTAGGCGAAGCGGCAGCCGGTGGCCGCGAGGGCGTCGAGGAGGGTGAGGACCGCTGTCGCGGCACTCCCCGAGGTGCACACCAGAGGTTGTGAGCAGGCAGCGTCGGCTGCGGCCTCCACCACGCGTGGGTTCTCACAGATGCGGATGAGGGTGCCGGCCGACAGCGAGAGCCGCAGTGCGTGCAAGTCGCGCAGGGTGAGGTGGGTTTCCACGTGGTGGACCGCTCGTTCGTACAGGGAGCGTTCCCGCCAGCCTCCGCCGTCGGGGCGCAGGCCATAGGCGAGCACGGTGCTGGAGACCTCGTCTGGCGTGACGGATGCGAATCGCCACAAGGCGCGGCGTCCGGCCGCGTCGTCGGGGAGCTCGGTGTCGTGGGCGAGGGCTATGCCCCGTTGGACGAGGCGCGCGAGCCAGGTCCCGTCGTCCAGGCCGTGGGCCGATCCGGTTGCTTCGGCGGCGAGGTCGCCCCGCCCCCACGTGCCGGCCCGCCCGGGACCGAAGAGCAGGGTGAGGGCGTGGACCGCCTGCTGGAGGGTACGCACCGCTGTTGCGGGTGTTACACCGTTGGGTACGCCCGTGCGGCGCAGTCCGTCGTACCATCGCCAGGCCCAATCCTCGTTGGTGAGTTGGCAGCCCTCCAGGGACGAGGCGAGTGAGGACCACACCTGATCGCGCCGTGCCTGGGCCTCCGTCCGAGCGGCGCGGCGGTCGGTGAGCGGCGGTCCGAGTTCCTGGAGTACGTCCCTGAGACCGAGGCCGGCGGCCGAGGACCGCAGCCGGATATCGAGTGAGTCGAGCTGCACCGTGGCGGTGGCTCCCGTGATCGGCTTACCGAGCAGGAGCGACAGGTCGTTCCTCTCCTTTACTGCCAGTCCTGACAGCCGCACCGAGCCGGTGGCCTGAAGTCCGTTGCCCTCCAGGCGCTTGCGCGCCGATTCCCAGAGCCGAACGAGTCCCGGCCCGGCCAGCCAGTCATGTGTGGCAGCGGGGATCCGGCTCATACGGACACCAGGCGCCGGTGCCGGCCGTTCCACGTGTAGTGCAAGGTGGCGACCCCGCGGGCGTGCGGGTCGCGGAGGCACTCGTAGATGTGCAGGGAGGGCACCTCGGCCCAATTGCCCATGAGCCTCTCGCTGGTGAGCACGAAGTCGAGATCGAGGTCGACGAGGATGCGGCCGAGCCGACCATGGGTGGGTTCGTCGACCTTGGCGAAGGCGTCGTCCAGGAGGATCAGCCGGGGAGCGTGCGGTGCGGACTCTCCAAGTGTCGTGAAGTGGGCGGCGGCTGCAGCGAAGAGCACGAGGTAGGAAAGCACGCGCTGTTCGCCCTGGCTGAGTCCGGTGCGTCCGGTGAGCTTGCGCTTGCGGCCGGGGACGGCGTCCTCGACCACGAAGGTGTGGAAGCGGAACCAGTCGCGGTAGTCCAGCGCGGTGCGCAAGTGGGCGGCGTACCCAGCTGACGGATCGGTCCGGCGGGCGTCCTCGATCCGGCGTTGCAGCACCTCGCGCAGCTGCTCGCCCTGCTCACGGGTGCGGAGGCTCGAAGGACTGCGCAGTAGTTCGACGGCTGCCCGCACGTCGGCGTCGACGTCCTCGTCCAGCTTCCACTGCAGCTCCACGCCGAGCCCGTGTGAGGTCCGCACGGTCTTGAGCGTGTCGTTCAGGGCAGAGACGAGGTTGGCAGCGGTGACGACCTGCGTTGACAAGTGGTCGCCGAGTTCGCCGGTGAGGAAGCGCTGGAAGACCTCGCTCTCACGCTCGGTGAGTCGACCACGGGCTTCGGCGGCCCGGTCAGCGATGCGTTCTCCGACGACGGCGACGTAGTGCGGGCCGTGGTCATCGACCAGGCGGCAGATCTTGATCCCGGCGAGTTCCTCGAGTTGCGCGTCATACCCGCCGGCCAACTGGTCGCGCAGTGCCGTGTGCCCGTTGAGGAGTGTGCTGTCCGAAACCTCCTTCCTCGAACGGTCGAGACCGCCCCGCACAGCATCTGCTAGCTCGCGCAGGGACCGGATACGGTCACGGACGTCCGCGGCGGGGTCGTCCAACAGCAGTGCGGGCAGGGAAGACCGGTCCAGCCCGGCGCCACCGATCACCTCCGGACGACCGACCGCACCGCGGAGGGTGCTTCCGGCGGTGATGACGGCCGTCTGCTGTTCCAGCAGTAATTCGCGACTTCGCTTCTCGTCCTCCTCCGCGCGGACCCTCCGGTCGCGGAGGTCGTCGTGTCCCCGTTGGGCTCCCGGCTGCGCCTCCGTGGCGGATGCGATGCGCTGCTTGGTTTCCTCTTCGCGGGCGAGGATCTCCTCTTCGGAGGAGCCGATGGCTTCTTCGCGGGTGCGGAGGTCCTGCTGGGCCCTGCGCAGTTCACCGAGTCGGAGACCATGGCCTTCCGCTGCCTCCAGGCGGTCACGGTGCGCTCGTGCGTACCTGGTGTGATCGGCCCGGTGCCTGTCAAGCCCGTCGGCTACGCCCCGAATAGCCCGGCACATACCTCCAATGCCGCCGAGTAGAGTTGCGAGGGCGATTCGGACGTTTTCCAGGGCGTCGGCGTCGGTAGGCAGGTCGTGGGCTGTCGCGGTTGCCTCTGCTTCACTTCGAGCGGCCACGGCCCGGGTGCGTGCCTCTTCGGCCAGGCGTGCTGCCTTTGTCGCCTTGGCGGTCAAGTTCCGCAGGTCTTTCTCCCCGGAGTCGAGCTCGTGCCAGGCGAGGGTGAGGGACTGCGGCTGGGGGAAGTCGCGCTCCGCCGATGCCAGGTCCCGGCGGATGGAGTCAAGCCCGTCGAGTTGTCCGCGGTAGTCGGACAGCAGCTTCTCCGCTTCCGCCCACCGGGCTTCCAGTTCGGCGATCTTTCGGCGTCGTGTCTCGGCGCGTACGGCGGCGCCCACGTATTCAGCACCGTCCTTGGAATGGTGGCCGCGGAGGGGACCGAGGCGCCAGCTGCCGTCGTAGTACACCGAGCTGGTGGCGGCGACGTCCTGGGCCGGGGCGAGGGCGATGGCGGCCAGGAGGTGTTGGACCCGTTCGGGGGAGATACCGCTGTCCGGTTGCGCGGTGGGGCGCAACGCGGAGGCGAGAGTCGAGCCGCCCTGCGGTACGGTCCCGGGCTGGAGCAGGACGTTTCGAGTCAGGGGATCGAGGAGCGTTCCGTCCGAGGTCACCCAGGCGTCCAGAACCCCGCTCGCTTCGAGCGCTGCCTCCAGGCCCGCCCGGTTGGTGGGGGACAGGTCGTCAGCGAAGTCCACCAGCCGGTAGAAGGGCGCTCCGGTGCTTGGATCGCGCTCGGCGGTGCGGTGGTACGGGACTGGCGGTTCCGGATCGGTTCGCCGCTCCCATTCCTCCTTCTCTCTGGTCAGGAGGTCGTGTTCCTCGGCGAGCCGGGCGACGCGCAGCGCGAGGGCGTCCCGCTGTTCGGTCAGTTGCACACCGTATGGCTCCAGCACCGTCAGGGCGGTCCGCTTCGCCTGCCCGTCGATGTCGGGTGGCAGCACCCGCTCGGCGAAGGGGGCCTCCGACGAGGTCTCACATGCGACCGTCGCACGGACAGGATTCAACAGAGGGCAGTCCGGGCCGGCCACAGCCCGGACGTGCTCCAGCCAAGCCTCCACCTGACGGAGGTAGCCCCCGCTCTCCTCGGCTACCTTCTCCCGATGGCCTTCGAGGCGACCCGCAGCATCCTCGGCCTCCCCTTCAAGCCGCTCATGCTCGGCATCCGCAACAGCTGCCCGCCCCCGCATCTCAACAACCTGCGCGACCAGGCCGACGACCTCTTGGACCCTCCGGGTTCTGTGCTTCACCACAGTGCCAGCGTCCTCAAGCTGTCCTTGCCAGGACCGCAGGGCGGATTCCGCTGCCGTGGCGTCCACGGCGATCACCCGGTGGTGCCGCACGATGTGGACTTGTGCGTCAGGTCCCGTGAGTTCCGCCGTCGAAGCTCCGGCCACATCCGTGCGGGGCAGGCCGACAGTCTCGCCGAGATGCCCTGTGGGGAGTCCCGCCTTCTCGGCCTGCACCACGAGCTCGCGGTGATCCGTACCTAGTTCGCCAAGGCGTTCGCCTAGATGTGCGATGCCCTCGGCCAGGCGGTCTGCCGCCCCCTCTTCCGTGTCGTGCGCCTTGGTGAGCGCGGCGAACGACGTTCCGGCCGCTGTTTCCAAGGCGCCGACCGTGGTCCGGCGCTCGGACAACTCTTCCAAGCTGCGGTACGCGCTACTCGCACGCAGGGCGTCGAGTTCGGTCCGGGCGGCTTGTTCCTCCTCGCGCAGCGCGCTCAGACGTGCTTTAGCCTCGGCTTCCCGTCCCTTCAGGGCGCCTGTCTTCTTCGATGCGTCTCCGGCCTGCAGGCGTCGCTGCGCCAGGGCGTCCAGTTCTCCGTCCACCTTCTTCGCGGTCCTGAGCAGCACTCCGGACAAATAGTCGCGGTAGTCGCCCAGGAAGGTGCGAAGGGCCCGGTCGGTACGCTCCAGGCGGCCGAGCTCCTCTCGAACGGCGTCGAGGTCGTGGAGGTTGCGTGCCACTTTCTCCACTACGTCGTCGTCGAGTCCTGGCAACGTCTCGCTCAGCAGGGAGGCGAGCCCGCCGGACTCGATCCGGTCCCCGACGGTGGGACGTCGCAGCCGGTGGAGGAGCTGTGTGAGATTGCGGTATCGCGTTGCGTCGGTGATGCCGAAGAGTTCACGGGCGACTCGCGAGCGGTGCTGGACGGAACGGTCCGTGACGTTCTCCGCGCCGACGGCCTCCTTGAGGCGATCGACTGGCAGGGGCCTGCCTGCCTCGACCAGGCGGAAGTCCTCGCCGACTCGCAGCGGGGTGACGAAGAAGACCGGCACGGCCTTCTTCGTCGACTTCGATGCCCGGATGGCCGCCCCAAGGGTGAGGTAGCGGTCACCACCGTTGTCCGTTGTCATGTGGAACTCGACCCACAAGTATCCGAGGCGGTTCGTCTGCTCGAAGCCGTCCAGCATCAGCCAGACGAGGCTCGTGCGACCCGTACCCGTGGCGTCCAGCGCGCGGGAGTCGCCGTCCAGTAGGTAGGGGAGCAGCATCTCCAAGGCCTTGGACTTGCCTGCCCCGTTCTTGCCGCGCAGCAGCAGTCGTCCGTCGCCGAAGTCGAATTCCTGTTCGTCGTACTGCCAGACGTTGAGGATGCCTGCGCGGTGGAGGCGGAAGCGCGTGCCAGCCGAAGTGACGGATCGCTGAAGGGGGATGGGGCCGTTCGCGCCCGGGGTCATAGCGGCATCTCCTGCTGTATGTCGATGCCGGGTGTCGCTCCGGCGGGCCGGCGTTCGGTGACATGGGTGGCGTAGCGCGCGGCCGCGGCGAGGAGTATCCAGTCGGTGCCGGCGGCGCGGGCGCCCAGCACGTCGGTCACGGATCGGCCCTCCGGGACCGTGTCGCTGTATCCCTCGGGTATCCCCTGGCCTGTGGAACGGAGAGGGCCGACGGGAGCCACCATCCGCATCCGGCTCAGCAGGTCCAGAACCGCCTTCCGCAACGAGGAGGGATCCTCCAGGTAGTCGCGCTGCCAGTTGCCGCGCTGCCCGTACTCGGTGATGAGCTCGGCGAGCAGCTCATCCACCAGGTCGTCTGGAAGGGTGACCCCGATGACGAGCCGCCCTCCCGTTGCCGGGTGTCCTGGCTCGGCAGGCCGCAGCCGTTCCACGAGGCGCTCCACCAGGAGGAGCGAAGCTTGGGCGACGGTTCCGGTGCCGGGCAGGTGCAAGTCCGTCAGCTCCTCCTCAGGGTCCACCAGCGCCACGCCCTCGCCGCGAATCTCGGCCTCGAGTCCCAGAAGCTCGGAGAACGCCTGGGCCTCGCGGCGTTGCCTGGTCCGCAGCCAGTCCCTCTCAGTATCTGTTAGTTCATCCAAGTACACGACGGGCGTTTCCACGAGCATCCGGCGCACGTAGGTGCGGGGACCGCCGAACCCGGGGTCGGCAGCCCGCCTCACCAGGTCCGCCCCGTCCAGGCTCTGCGTGAGGGGGCCGGAAATGATGATCCGGGCGATCTCCCGGTCCACCGTGATCAGGGCTTCGGCACCTTCCTCCTGAACGAGCGAGCCCACACTGCCTTCCGTCTCCGTCAAGACACCCCAGTCGATCAACTGGCGAAGGGCGGCGACCAGAGTCCGCTTCTCCACGGCCCGGCCCGTTTCCTCCAGCTTCACGCCTGCGTCGGCCGCTGCGGCCCTGATGTCAGCGACCAGCTGGGAAAGCAGCATCTGTTCCGGGGCGGTCACCAGCACGGAAAGCGCGAGCGCGAGACAGGAGTAAGTACGCGGGGTGAAGGCGGTACCGGTGGATCGCTCCAGCCGGTGCCCTGCGCCGGCGCCCAATCCGGCCTTGAACAGCCGGGCGTAGGAGGTGTCGACCAGGAGCCGGTAACCGAGTACCTGCTGGAACCGCTTGCCCAGCCAGTCGGCGTGCCGTCGTATCAGGGGGAACAAGTCTGCGTACGGGCCGACCGACGTCACCAAAGGGTGGGCAAGTAGCAGCCGCCCAGCGGCACGGCGTTCGGTGGCCAGGGCCACGTCGTGTGCCGAAGGAAGCGTCACGACACACTCATTTCGACCTCACGTCCGGCCGTGCCGGCCGCACGTCCGATCTCCAGCTCCAGGTCGTCCAGCACGAGGTCGCCGTCGGCGGAGTGCAGCACCGTCTTCGCACCGGAGGAACGACGTACGGTGAGTCGGATGCCGAGCTCGGCATCCTCGCTCTGTGCGGACTCCAGGCCGAACTCCTGTGCCTCGTCCAGGTCTCCAACTCCAGTGCGCCGCAGCCGAGCGTTCCCCAGTGCTGTCGCCAGCAGTTCCAGTAGCAGTCCGAGGGCCGCAGAGGTGAGGCGTACGTCTGCGAAGCGACCCGCAGCGCTACGCAGTTCGTCTGCGGCCGCCCTTCTGGCCTCGGCCTGTGCACGGGCGGCCTCCTGAAGGTGCCGCTTCTGCGCCGAGTGGTTCTCCATGGCCGACGCCCGGCCTCGCTGCGCCCGACTGCCCCGCTCGCGTAGAGCCACCGGCACCTCGACCACCGGGCCGTTCCACCAACTGGTGTACGCGGGAACTGCCTCGTCAGAGGCTGGCGGGACACCCAGGTGGCGGGCGCCGTAGAGGCCGAAGGCAGCGACCGCGATGTCGTGCGCTTCCTCCGGAGCTGCCACGTTGAACCATCGGGCGAGCCGAAGGAGGTCCTTGCGCCTCGACATCTCCCCCGAGGCCGAGCGCAGCATCCGCTTTGCGTTGGTCAGCAAGGACTGCAGCGCGCGCATGGTGGCATCACGCAGCTGATCGACCTGGCTTCCCTGCCCGTCGACGTCGGTGAACCAGCCGCGCAGCCCCTCCCAGTCGGCCTTCTCCCGGCCCCGGCTGCGCTGCACCCGGACCTCGGGCTGGCCGCCGGCCCCCGGAACCCCTGACAAACCGCGGGCGTGGGTGTCGAGGCGCTCCAGGAGGCCAGGGAGGTGCGGCCACAGAAGGTCGAGGACCGATGCGATTCGAGGAGCGCGGAAGGCCACGTCCTCCCTGATCGCCTCGACGTAGTCAAGCAGCAGTTCCTTGAAGCCCTGGTACTCAGCGCTGTCCAGGTCGTAGCGCGCCAGTACCTGACCGAGGTAGGCGTAGAAGTCCCGCACGGAGTCAGCAAACTCGGTGAACTGAACGAACAGCGTGCTGACCCGTTCCAGAGCGTCCTGCGGCTCTATCCCTCCCGGCCTTTGGACCAGCTCGTTCAGTTCGCGCAGTCCGCGCTCGACCAGCGCCAGCAGCTCGCTGCTCACCTCGCGGGCCGCGTCTGCCCCGGTCAGGACCTCGTCGGCGTCCCGCTGGATCCGCTCGCCCAGCTTCGACAACTGGTAGCGGGACCGGGATCGCTGGTACTCGGTGATGCTCGACGCCTTCACCGAGTGACTGCTCCGTAGCAAGGCGCCCCAGTGCACCAGCCGCTCTAGCCGGGCGGTAAGCGTCTCGGCGTCTAACGGGACTGCTGGCCCGCCGGACCCTGCCAGTTTCGCCAGTACGTCCGGCACCGCGAGGTCGGCGAGAAGGGTGCCGCAGAAGACCCGCATGACGGCGATGTACTCCAGCCGCTCCGGCGCACTGAGGTACGCGTATGCGTTCAGCCGCTGCCACGTATCGTCGCGGCCGGTCTCTGGTGATGAATCCTGCGCTTGCTCCCCCATGACATCGAGATTACGCAGTGATACCGCCCATTTGCGGGGGGGGGGGGTTCGGAGATGTTCTGCAAGGGAACGCCGCACCGAGTCTGGGCAATGACTCCGAGCGCTCCGGTCGGTATCAGCGACGCATGTGCCATGGGCTCGCGTTGGGCGCCCGCACGGGTGTCCTTCAGCATCCAGGTGCAGGTCGGGTGTCTTGCACCGTCACGGTGCCGCAGGCGTCGGTGGCTGCACCCAGGGCAGCAGACGACCCAACAGTAGGGCCTCGTCTGGGTTGTGCGGTACTACCTCGCCCTGGCACTGCTGAACCAGCAGGCCAACCGCGACTGAGTCATGTCCGAAGCCATCTTTCCGCAACACCCTTTAGAGGTTTCGGCCGAGGAAGACGTGCTTCGCAGGTCTAGGCGATGGCAGTTACAAGACGCGCATCGGTGCGTAGCGTAGGAGGAGCCTCTTCTCGCCGCGTTCGTCGAAGTTGACGACCGCTTGGATCTCCGCTCCAGATCCACGCAGGCCGACTACCGTTCCGCTGCCAAAGACTTGGTGTTCAATGCGGTCACCGACGTCCAGGATGCTCAAGAATCCCCACTCTGGCGGTGAGGGAGCCTCGCCCAAGAGCTGAGGTTCTCGGGTACCGGGCTGTTCACCCGTCCCTGGTGGTTGGAAAGAAGGACCGAGGGACCACCAGTTGACTGGGGAGAGGTTGTCGCTGCTCGTGGGTCCGGCATCCTCCGGCCCGCTGCCGACTGCCTTGCCGTCAGCGCGTGAAGCTCGCGTCGAAGTGCGGGTGTCTTGCTGCCAGATGGGCAGATCCGCAGCGCCTTCGACATGCCCAAGCCCGGTCGGTGGCTGTACTTCGGTCGGCGCTGGCGTGACCAGAAGTTCGAGGAGCTGCTGTGCTGTAGGGCGCCCTGCGGGGCGTTTATCCAGGCAGCGTGTCAGGAGTCGACCCAGAGCCACTGACGTTCCGGTCAAGTCGGGCTCTTCGTGAACAACTCGGTACAATAGGGCGTGGGTCGAGCCGTCGAGGCCAAAGGGTCCGTGACCGGTTGCTGCATAGGTCAGGACTGCCCCCAAGGAAAAGATGTCGCTCTTGGTATCTACCTTGGTGCCTACGGCCTGCTCGGGTGACATGAACGCGGGGGTGCCGATCACGCTGCCTGTGGTGGTGAGCGCAGTGCCGCCATCAAGCGCCTTAGCAATGCCGAAGTCGATGACTCGTGGCCCCCCGTCGGTCATCAGAATGTTGGACGGTTTCAGGTCCCGGTGCACGAGACCGGCGCGGTGAATGTCCACAAGTGCTTCTGCAAGCCCTGCTCCCAGCCTACGGACCTGCGGATCCGCTAATGGTCCGTTCCTTCCCATCAGAGTCCCCAGGTCAGGTGCGTCGATGTACTCGCTGGCCACCCAGGGCATCTCGGTGTCCGGATCGGCATTGACTACCGCTGCTGTCCAGAACCCGCCCACTCGCTGGGCCGCCTCCACCTCACGCCGGAAACGTTGGCGGAATCCGGGTGCTTCTGTGAGTTCGGAACGTACGACCTTCACCGCCACAGACCGACCGCTGGGTGACCGTCCGAGATAGACGTGCCCCATACCGCCCGCGCCTAGCCGGGCGACCAACTTGTAAGGCCCGACGCTAGTAGGGTCACCTCCAAGGAGCATGTCCACCGTTTCCCCCGAACTCTCAGCCGTACAAGGGCGCTTCGGCAGCAGTATCTGCGATTCGCACCTGACGCACCACCTGGACCGAGACCTGCCGTACGTGCTGACCGACCTGCGGCGATCCGCCTTTCCGACCCTTTCGCCGTGCTGCCCGTCTGTACGGCCGCCGATCCTCCCCAGCCGTTCCCCAACGGGGTTCCATTCTCCCCAGATTCTCCCCAGCCCGGCCTGGATTCGAGGGTGGATCGCCACCTCGTAGGAGCGCGATTTAGGTGTCGGGACGGGCTACGCAATGCAGTGGATGGGCCTCCTCCGCACTGACCCCGAACGCTATTGGCAACTACCCGGCCCTGGAGCAAGCTCACGTTCGTGATCTGACGTCCGCCGATCTCCCGGCCTGTACGTGGGTCGGGCTCGGCCACCAATCTGGTGCAGGTGGCACGGGAGCTGGAACGCGCGGCTGCCGGCGAGGTGGACTACCTGATCCGGGCCGCGGCGGACTGGATCTCTGACTCAGGCCCCTTGGGGCGTCTTACAAGTTGCCCGTGGACCTTCTGATCACTGCGCTGCCAAACCGTCGAATGCGTATGGCCAGGGCCTGCGGTTTGGTCAAGCCGCCGCCAGCCACCAGCCAGCGCCAGGGCTCCCGCACTCCGTTCAGGTTGGTCAAGCCGTCCTCCGCCGCCTTGGCCTTCACGGCACGGACCAGTCCACCGACATCGCGCCGGGCTGCCTCGCGAAGGGCGTCTGGAGAGTTCACTCCGGCGGCGATAAAGAGGTGGAGCATTCCTGGAGTATCGAGATCCGGGTGGAGCTGTGCCAGCAGCGCTTGGTCGCGGATCTGGTCGACGAGAATTGGAGAAACCTCCAGGTAGGCCGCCAAATTAGACCGCTGCGTCTCGGTATTAGTCCGGCGGACGAGTTCGTACGAGGTGGTGAGGCCGGCGGAGTGCAGCGATGCCCGGCATGTGGCGAACACTGGCAGCTCCAAGAGGGAGGTTGGGGGAACGGTTCCGACGAGTTGACGGAAACGACGGTCGCCTTGCAGCGGCTGGAAGCTGCGCTCTGTCCTGGCGGTTTGGCTGTCTGCTTCTGTGACGAGGGCGAACCTCAGGTCTTCTATGGCCTCATCCACTCGTTGTCCCTCATGCCGCGTCTCCAGCAGGAAACAGTCGAGACAAGCGTTGTCGTAAGCGAGCGCGGGGGCTGGGAACACCTCGCCGTGAGGATGGAACCAGTGCGCACTCTCCGGCATGGGTCCGGGTGCCAGTACGGAGATACAGTGCTGCAGGTTGTCGACAAACGGACGGATACGCTCGATGAGATCGCTCAGCTGATCCTTGTCTTCGTCGCTCGGCTTGATTGCCTTTATGAGCGCCTGAGTTGAGTCTTGTGCCTTGGACAGCGCTGCAGTGTCCTGGTACTGCGTCTGCACGTATTCGCTCACCCAGAGGACGGCGCTGCGATACAGGGCCCGGACATGCAGGGGTTTCCATCCCGTCAAATTCTTGACGTCCTCCGCCGTATCGGTGATCTGTCGGTCGGTCATCTCTGCGAGGTGTCTGTAATCCCTGTCCTCTTCGGAGGTGTCGCAGACCTCCCGCAGGTAATCGAAGCGTGCCAGCGCATACCCTGGATCCTCATTCACAGCTCGGGCCAGCAATGCACGTCGGCCTTCGTGGATGAGTGATGCGCTGGTGGCGATCACCTGCAGGGTGACGCTCTTCCAATTGCGTGCCCCGCACAGTTCCTGCTTGAGGTCCGGGTGGACCTGGCTGAGGTGCAGAAGGATGAAGGCGGCGGCGCCGGTGAGCAGCTGCGCCCGCGCCAAATCCTTCGCCATAGTGTTCTGGAGTTCTTCCGAGCCGACCGGGATCGGGGGGAGGCCGAGGTCCAGTCGGCTGAAGATGATGCTCTTGGCGTGGCGGCCGTTGCGGGACAGAGAGATCGACACTCTGTTGTCATCCACGATCGTAGCCCGGGCGCGCCAGGTGAGGTCGGGTCTGAGGGTGAAGAAGACCCGGGACAGCGAGCTTGCGGTCGCGCCGGCCGGGAGCGCGCTCAGATGCTCGCTGGTGAGTCTGCTCAGTGGTGAGGGGGCCAGGGGGCTAGCGGCGTGAAGGCTGTTTGGCGACTCTGTGCCCAAGGTCTGCATTCTGGCCAGCAGGTAGTCGGTCGAGGCTGCGTGCACAGTACCGTCGGGGAGCTGTGCCTCGACCTGCAGGCGCAGATTCTGTCCCAACGCCGCTGCGGTCATCAGCACGCCGAAGAGTCCAAGCGTGACGTAGAGCACCCCGAGGCGCGCCTCGAGAGCCGTGAGGGCGGTGAAGGACAGGGCGATGGCCACCATGACGATTGCGCCGAGGGAGCACAGCAGGTGACTCCAGACCCGCCAGATATCTCTGTGGCGGCCCCACATGATCAAGACCAGGACTACCAGGCCGACCAGGACTGGGCCGGCCATCCAGCAGAGGATCCGCATCGTGGAGTCGAAGGGCTTGAACATGGCGTATAGGGGGAGCATCACCGAGGTGGCCGTGATCAGGGCCAGGCCGACGAATGAGGCCAAGTGTCTTTCGCCCTTTGACCACACGACGGCTCGGACCCCGACGACCCATCCGGACAGGATCCCGCTGGCGGACAACAGGACAGTGAGTCCGATGGCGATGAAGAGCACCAGCTTGCCGATGGGGATGAGCCAGTCGCTGTAGAAGCGGTCCCAGTTGGACGATGCGGTCGGTATCGCTTGGTGGTCTTGTTCCACCGCCTTGACGAGTCCCGTCGCAGCTGCTGCATTTTCCGCGTCTATGATGAGCGCCTCGTTGAACCTGGTTTTCGCTTCCGACGTCTTTCCCTCACGGATCTTCTGCTGCCCATCAGTCACCAGATTCGCGGCATTCTGGCGTGCTGTGGCGACGTCTCGCAGGCCGTGGAGCGCGCAGTCCGTCGTGTCTGCCGTTGCCGGTACCGTGATGTACGTAGCTTGGGCGAGGTTCAGGTAGCCGGCATCCAGATACCTCTTCGCGGTCTTGCATATCGGGTTGTCGGCGGTATCTGGCGTAGACATTGCGGATGCCGATCTCGCAGCGGCCGACGACAGGCCGTCGGTAGGTGGAGGGCTTGATTCACTAGTCCGTCCACACGCGATGGCTGCCGTGGCGGTCAGAGAGACAACCGCGGCTGTCAGTGCTACCCGTTTCGGCATATCAGGTACCTCGGGTACCTCGAAGGGGTGTGGCCCACTCCTGTTGACCGTAGGCTGCGCCAATGGATGGCGCACCTTGGCAATGGCCGCCATGGGACCTGGAGCAAGAAGGCGCCGAGTCGGGTCCTGGGGCTTCCTCTCGGAGTGGATAGCGGAAGCCAGGGCCCGGTGACAGGTGCACGGCCATCAGAGGTTCGCTCGGCTGGTACCTGCCCCGGTAAGCGTGGGGTACGTCGACGTCGGAGGCCGTAGACCAGTGGGCCAGGCTGCGGGGTGTCTCTCGTCCCTGCGGCTCAGGCGAGCGGGTGGGTTTACGGGGCGATGGGACGACGCGCGAACTGAAGAGTCTGGCTGGTTGGTTGCGGGCCCGGCTTTGTGGAGGTGAATGCGCGAATCTAAGGGCTGTCCCGTAATCCCCGGTGGATCAGCGCGCGGCGTCAGATGCGGTGCATCGCAAGGCGGAGGAGCGTCCTCATACTGGGCGTATCCGGGCGTTCCGACAACGCGGCGAGGTGCCGCAGCTGTCGTCGCGCGCCCGCCGGGGATTACGGGACAGCCCTTAGGCAATGAAGAAGGCCGAGGTCGCTGACCTGGGCCTTCTCTCAAGATCGGATGACGGTAATCGAACCCGCGTTGTAAAATTGGGAATCTGCGGCGTGCAAGGTGTCTGACCTGCCAAAAAAGTTTCTCGAGACCCTTCGTGAGGGTACTCGTATTGACCGTTACTTACCGCTCCAAAGGTCGCGGATGGGGCACGCCCTCGCTACCGGCAAGGACTCGTGGGGATATTCGCTTTGAAGTGGGTATCGCAGGGGTGCAGTGGCCGTGGTGCTGAACTGATTCGCACCGGCAAGTGGGCGGGCCGCCGTTGTGCCAATACGCCAGGCCAGTCGCCGATAGTTGGCCAGCGACCACCACGCGGAGCGCGCCAGGTCTGTTCTACCGCGTCGTGGGGTGCAGGTGGGGTCCGATCTCGGGTGAAGCCGGTGCTCAGGCCCCTCATCAGCGGTCCGTCGATGCCTCCGGGCCCGGTGACACCACCTCCCGGATCATGAACCGCAACAAGGGGGGAAGTGATGCCGGGCCCGAAGGCCGGAGGCCCCATGGCGGAGCCACGAAAAAGGTAACGGCACGTGATGATGAAGGCAGTCGAGGGCGGGAGAGGGAGTAACCCCAAGGCGCTGGGGGTGCCCTGCAAGGTCGGGCTGCGCATTCTCCCTAGATTCTACCCGGACGGCCTGACGGGCGACTAACTAGTGTTCCCAACGGCTAAGCGGATCAACAGCTTGATGCGCTGGCTAGAGCCAGTCGCGCTTCTTGAAGATGACGTACAGGCTCACGCAGACCACTGCCATCAAGAGGATTGCGAAGGGGTAGCCACCTGCCCACTTGAGCTCGGGCATGTCCTCGAAGTTCATGCCGTAGATAGTTCCGACGAGTGTGGGTGCAAACAAGATGGCGGCCCAGGAGGAGATCTTCTTGATCTCCTCGTTCTGTTCGAAGCCGGCTTCGGCCAGGGCTCGCATTTCGGCGTTCTGTTGTTGGGAGACCAGGGTGGCGTTGACCGTCAGGATTTCGGTCAGGGCCTGGCGGAAGCCGTCCACGCGTTCGCTGGTGTGGGTGACGTGGTCGGCCACGTCGCGGAGGTAGCGCTGGAGCTCCTCGTCCGTGCCGTACTTCGCAAAGCCCGCCATCAGGGCGTGGAGCATGCCGACCAGGGGGCGGGTGGCGCGTTGGAACTCGACCATCTCGCGGGAGAGTTCGTAGATGCGGCGGGAGACCTCCGGGTCGCCGCGGAAGACCTCCGTCTCGATCTCGTCCATGTCGTTCTGGACGCCCGCGACGACCGGGGCGTAGCCGTCGACCACCGCGTCGAGGATCGCGTACAGGGCGGCCTCGGGGCCGAGGGACAGGAGTTCCGGGGTCGCCTCCATGCGGCGGCGGACCGCGGAGAGGTCGGGGGCGGCGCCGTGGCGGACCGTGATCAGGAAGTCCGGGCCGACGAAGACGTGCAGCTCGCCGAACTCGACCTCCTCCGGGGCGTCGAGGTAGCGGGCCGCGCGCAGGACGACGAAGAGGGTGTCGCCGTAGCGCTCCAGCTTGGGGCGCTGGTGGGCCTCCAGGGCGTCCTCGACGGCGAGCTCGTGGAGGTTGAACTCGGCGGCGAGGGAGTGGAGCTCCGGTTCGGTCGGGCGGTGGAGGCCGATCCAGGCCATGCCGTCCGGCTGGTCGCGCAGTCGGCGGAAGGTCTCCGCGAGGGTCGCGGGGGAGGCGATGCGCCGGCCGTCGCGGTACACGGCGGAGTCGATCACGCTGCGGTGGTCCGGGGGAGTCGCCGGAGCCGGCGCGGTCGGCTGCGGGCCGGCCGGCGGGG